>JAFAHB010000053.1 GCA_019237435.1 Vulcanimicrobiota bacterium | reverse complement strand
TGGGAACGGCTTCGTACATGCGCCGGTCGATGAGCATCGCCTGCGTGTGGATGCCCGACTCGTGCGCGAAAACCTTGGCACCGACGATCGGCTCGTGCTGCTGCAGCGGAATGCCGCTCATGCGCTCCATGAAGCGCGCGAGCTCACGCAGCTTGCCGTACTTGAAGCCGGGCAGCTCGATGCCGTACAGCACGCGCAAGGCGACGACGAACTCGTGCAATTTCACGTTACCTGCGCGCTCGCCGTAGCCGTTCGCCGTCACCGACACGACTTTAAATCCGCAGGACACCGCGGTGATCGCGTTGATCGTGCCCAAACCGTAGTCGTTGTGCAAGTGGGCGACGATCGGAAGGCCGGGCGGCAGGCCCGCAACGATGCGGGAACAGTACCACCGCGTTGCCTCGGGCGTAAGCGTCCCAACGGTATCGGGCCACGCCGGTCGCGTGCCGCCTGCATCGAGACCGGCTTTGAAATACTCGATGAAATAGTCGACATTGCCGCGGCTTCCATCCTCGGCGCCGAACTCGATTCTTTCGATTCCGGACCGGCGCGCGTGGCGAATCGCATCGCACTGCAGGCGAATGTTGGATTCGCGATAGAACGAAAGCGGCAGTTCGAGCCACTCGCGTTCGTCGCGCCCTTCGTAGCGCAGCAGCGTCTTGCCGATTTTGTACTTTAGGTGCAAGTCGCTTCCGCTGGTGAAGATGAAAAACGTAACCTCACCTGGGTGCACGCCGACGTCGCGCAGCGTTTTGACCGTAACGTCAATGTCGCTACGGTTGCTACGGCACATCACGACGATCTCGGCGTTGCCCAATTCGCCCCGGCGCTTCGCGTTCATGACGAGCTGCAGCGTGCGGCGGTCGCCCTCCGACGCCGCCGGAAAACCGACGCTCATGATGTGAACGCCCACGCCGGCCAAGGTCTTTGCGATTTCCAGCTTCTGCGCCGGCGTATAACAAACTCCGGGCATCTGTTCGCCGTCACGCAGCGTTTCGTCATAGATGCGAATCTCCGATGGATCGGGGAAGCGCACGGCGGTCGTGAATTCCTTCGGATCGCGAATGAGGCGCTCGATCGGTTCGCGCAGCATGGTAGGAGCTTCTACGGGCGCTGGGCCATCTCTTCGTCAGGATCGCGTCGCTCGCCGAAGCGTAGCTCGGCGGTGTCGCGCGGAAAGAGCAGTTCGAGCGTCCAGTCGAACGCAACGCGCAACTTGCGATCGAGGCCCGGAAGACGCAACAAGTAATAGGTACGCCAAAAGAACCATGCGGCAAAGCCGGTGATGACGCGATTGCCCGGAAGTTGCGCAACGCCTTTGCGTCCGCCCAGCGCCGCCATCATGCCGAGCGTGCGATATCGAAACGGCTTCGTTGACTTTCCACGTAGAACGGCGGCCAGATTTTCGGCCAGATGCGGACCTTCGCGGATCGCGTGCTGCGCCGTCATCGGATAAAGGCCGCCTTCGCCGTCCGGTATCGCGGCGCAGTCGCCCAGCGCCCAGATGCCGGGGAAGCCCGGCACGCTCATATCTTGCGCCGTTTCGATCGCACCCCGTCGCGTTTTTGGCAGTGCCTCTTCTTTAGCGATGGTGGGCGACGGCTTTACGCCCGCGCTCCACACAATCGTCTCGGACTCGATGCGGCGCCCGCTCTGAAGCGTCAAGCCGGATTCATCCACGGATGCGACGCCGTCGCCGGTAAGTACTTCGATTCCACGGCGTTCGAGCACCGTTCGGGCGTATTGGCCCATCTTCGGCGGAAGACCGGCGAGCAGCGTAGGTCCGGCTTCGACGAGCACGATGCGAGCATGACGGTTGCGCAGCCGCGCGTAAAATTTGCGGACGCTGCGCAAAAGCTCGCCGGTCTCGCCGGCAGTTTCGACCCCAGTGAAGCCGCCGCCGACGATGAGGATCGTCAGCAGCCGATTGCGCCGTTCTTCGTCGTCGATCGTATCGGCGAGTTCGAGAAGCCACACGAGGCGATTGCGCAGCAGCTCGGCGTCTTCTAGGGTTTTCAGAGCCCACGTGTGCTCGGCGACTCCGGGCAGTCCAAAATCGGACGTTGAAGAACCTAACGCAAAGATCAAGTGATCGAACGATTGCACGACGCTCCGGCGCGTCAACACGTGATGGTACCGCAACCAGTGATGCAGGACGTCGATCTCGTCAACGTCGGCTAGCACGAACCGCGTGCGATGCAGCTGCGCGCGAATCGGCGTCACGATATGGCGCACCTCGAGCTCTCCCGACATCGCTTCGGGCAGCATCGGGGTAAAGAGCGTATAATTGTCGCGGCTCAGCAGAACTAGCTCCGCCTCGTCCGGATGCAGCCTCGCTTCCAGCCGTCGCGCGACGGCGATTCCGGCGAACCCACCGCCGAGAATGACGATGACCGGCACGCAACGCGGTTGAAGAGAAACGCGTGGAATACCTCCCGCCCGGGGCCGAGCCCGAGAACGAGCCGCCGAAGCAGGCGCAGCGGCGCCGCACCGGGATCGGTGCGCTGCTAGCCGCACTGCTGGCATTTCTGCTCAAGTTCAAATTCTTGCTGCTCGTTGGAGCGAAGTTTTTCGCGATCAGCTGGACGTTCTTGCTCTCGCTGTGGGTTTACGTCGTTATCTTCGGCTGGAGACTCGCCGTCGTCATCATGCTGCTTTTGCTCGCGCACGAGCTCGGTCATTACTTTGCATTCCGCGTCTACGGCTTGCCGGCGCGATTACCGGCCTTCGTTCCTCTGTTAGGCGCGTTTACGGCAGGCGCGCCGCCCGACGATCTGGAGCAAGATGCGTATATCGCGCTCGCCGGACCGCTGGTCGGTTTAGGGCTCGCCGCGGTTTGCTACGTGATCGGCAGCGAGTCGCAAGACCGTTTTTGGTTCGCATGCGCCGATCTGTCCGCGTTCTTGAACCTGTTCAACATGATTCCGATGCCGCCGTTCGACGGCGGGCGAATCATCGGCGCCCTTTGGCCGCCGCTCTGGATCGTCGGCTTTGCCCTGTTCGTCGCGTTCGCCATCTTACTGCACATCCCAATTCTCTTCGTGCTCATCATCGGGCTGCTCGGCCTTCCTGCCATGCTCGCCGCGTGGCGGGGACACGTGGATCCGCGCGCAGCCCATATGACGCTCGGCGCCCGCGTGCGCGTAAGCCTTTGGTATCTCGCGACGTTGCTGGGCCTGTTCTTCGTAATGGCACAGTCGCATCTGATCGCGACGCCCGGTTCGGCTGGAGCCGGTGCGTGGTAATACGCGGTGCGTTGCTGGCTGCAGCTTGCATCGCCGTCGCTATTGCCGTCACCGTCGCGCTCCCCGCGCATACACCCGGCCCGCTCTTACGCGATTTCGAAGCCTACTGGGCTGCCGGCGCGGCTGCGAACGCTCATGCCGATCCATACGGAAGGGCGATTTGGGATTGGGAGCGAGGCGTTGACGGCGTCGATCCGCGCCGCGACGAGGTGTTGCCGTTCATCGGTCCGCCGCACACTCTGGTCCTCTGGCGGATCGCCGCGGGGCTGCCGTATGCTCGCGCCGCGTACGCTTGGTGGACGGTACTCGCGGTCGCTCTGCTCGCGCTCGCCGTTGCCGTCGTAGACGCAAGCGGGAAGCCGAAAACGCCGGTCACGCTGCTCGCTGCAGTCGTCCTGGCAGTCAGCTTCGCCCCGATATCGAGCGATCTTGCGCTGGGCCAACTCGCGCTACCGGCATTCGCGGGCGCCGTATTGCTAACGGTTCTTTCCGAACGCGCAATCGTAGCGGCAGCCGTTGCCGGCGCGCTCGCCTTCGCGCAACCCAACGCCGCGCTTGGCTTGACGTCCCAGCTGGGACGCAACCGCGTAACGGCGGCGCTCGGACTCGGAATGCTGCTGACGTACGCGCTCGGGGCGCTCACGGCCGGCTGGGAATGGCCGCTTACCTACGCGCGCGCCGTCGCCGAACATGGCGCCGCGGAGCGGTTTGCCGCGATTCAATTCACCCCGGCAGCAATAGCCTACGATTTCGGCGCGCAGCCCCACGAAGCGATCGCCGTCGCGCTCGCCGTCGACGCACTCGCGGTCGCTGCCGCACTTGCGCTAGCCGTCGTGGTTCGCAACTCGTTCGCACGATTCGCCGGCTTTTCGGCATTGGTGCCGTTCGTCAGCACGTTTTTCCACGAGCACGACCTCGTCGTCGCGTTCGCGGCGGCGGTCTGGTGCGCGCTTCGCACGAGCGGCGCGACGCGCATCGTCGCGCTCGTCGGTACGCTGCTCGTCGCGGTCGATTGGCTCGGGCTGG
>JAFAHB010000305.1 GCA_019237435.1 Vulcanimicrobiota bacterium | reverse complement strand
AAGAACTCGACCGTCGCGGCGCTGGCCGAGGTGCTCGAGCAAAAAGGCGCTATGGAGTACACGACGATCGTAGCGGTAAGTCCGTCTGAGGCGGCCGCGCTTCGCTGGCTGGCTCCGTTCGCCGGATGCGCGATGGCCGAAGAGCTCATGTACGCCGGCAAGGACGTCCTGATCGTGTACGACGATCTCACAAAGCACGCGCAATCGTACCGGGAAATGTCGCTCTTACTGCGTCGTCCGCCCGGGCGCGAGGCTTACCCCGGCGACGTCTTCTACCTGCATTCGCGGCTCTTGGAGCGCGCCGCCAAACTTTCGGACGATATGGGCGGCGGTTCGTTGACCGCACTTCCGGTGATCGAAACGCAAGCGGGAGATTTTGCGGCGTATATTCCGACCAACGTGATCTCGATCACCGACGGCCAGATTTACTTGACGCCTCAGCTCTTTTTCCAAGGCATCCGACCGGCGGTGGATATCGGCCTCTCCGTCTCGCGCGTCGGTGGAGCCGCGCAGACGAAGGCGATGAAATCGGTTGCCGGCCAGCTAAAGCTGGAGCTGGCGCAATACCGCGACCTGGCCGCTTTCGCGAAGCTTGCGAGCGACCTCGACAAGGCGACGCAAAATCAGCTGATGCGCGGCGAGAAACTGACCGAGCTGCTGAAGCAGCCGCAGTACCAGCCGCAGCCGATGGAGGATCAGGTCGCGATCATCTACGGCGCTACTCACGGATTCGTCAACGACGTCGCAACGCCGCGGTTGCAAAACTGGGCGTCGGCACTGATTGACTTCTTGCACGACAAGCACTCCGATATTCTCGATGCCATCGCGAAAAGCGGTCAGCTGTCGGACGAGACGGCCAAGAAGCTTGACGCCGCGCTCGCGGAGTTCAACAAGAGTTTTTAGTGGCGACCGTACGAGACTTGCGCGACCGAATACGGTCGCTCAAGAACACCCAGCAGATTACGAAGGCGATGAAGCAGGTCGCCGCTGCGAAAATTCGCCGCGCGGAAGCCGCTCGGAAGCGCGCGCGGCCTTATGCCGACGCGCTTTCGGACGTGCTCGGCGACCTCATCGCAGCCGTTAGCTCCGTCGATCATCCATTCATGAAGTCCGGCAAAGAGGGCGCGCCGGCCGGGGTCATTCTCATCACCGCGGACAAGGGTCTCGCCGGCGCCTTCAACTCGAACGCGATCGCGGCTGCCGAGGCTTTCGCTCGCACGCAAGGCAACGTGCGCTACTACACGATCGGTACGAAAGCGCGCAACGCCGTGCGCCGGTGGGGCATTCCCGATCATCAGACGTGGCTGCTCGGCTCGTCCTCCAAAATCGATACGGCCCGCGACGTCGCCCGCGCGACGACCGGCGACTTCGATCGCGGCGCTATTTCGAAGGTCGTGCTGGTATCGCAGCGGCTGATCACGATGATGTCGCAACGCCCACAAACGCGCAAGCTCGTGCCAATACTTGCAGAGGACCTGGCTGCGCTCCGTGGCGACACGGCAGCAAAAGAATCGAATACCGCTCGCGGCGCCATCGAATTCGCACCATCGCCGGAATTTGTCCTGTCGCGCCTGTTGCCAAAGTACCTAGAGTTCACCATTTACTCGGCAATGCTCGAAACTGACGCCGCCTTCTTTGCAGCGCAGCTCGTCGCAATGACCAACGCCACCGACAACGCTTCCAAACTCATTGACGAGCTCACGATCCAAATGAACAACGCGCGCCAAGCCGCCATCACGAAGGAATTGCTTGAAATCGTCGCAGGCGCCGAAGCGCTGGGAGTGGCATAATGGGACGAATCGTCATCGCCGCGTATCGGCCCAAGCCGGGCAAAGGCGAAGAGCTCGTCGCCCTAACCCGCGAGCACTATCCGATCCTGCGCGAGCAGGGCTTGGTCACGAAGCGGCGCCCAATGATCGGGCGCGCCGCCGACGGTACGATCGTCGAAGCGTTTGAATGGGAGGCGGGCGCGATCGAACGCGCGCACTCCAATCCCGCGGTGCTCGAGCTCTGGAAACGCTACGAAGCCGTCTGCGAATACGTACCGCTCGCCGCGCTCGGCGAAAGTGCGAATTTATTTGCCGAATTTGAAGCCGTCAACTAACCGTTACTAGGAACAAAAGGATACATGGAGACCAAGACAGCTACCGGAAAAGTCGTCCAAGTGCTCGGCAACGTCGTCGACGTCGAGTTTACCCCCGAGACGTTGCCGAAGATCTACGACGCGCTTCGCGTCGGCGTCAACGAAGGCTCGCGATCCTCGATCGATGGAGCGGCCTCGTCCGACGGTGCGTCGACTCCTTCGACACGCTCAGGGCAAGTTATCGAGCTCGGCGGAACGGCGATGGAAGCGCGCGAGCTCACGCTCGAAGTTCAAGACGAGCTGGGCGACAATCAAGTGCGATGCCTCGCGCTGGGGTCTACCGACGGACTCTTGCGCGGCGCCGCCGTGGAAAGCACCGGTGGTCCGATCGAAGTGCCCGTGGGCGAAGGCACGCTGGGGCGAATTTTCAACGTGCTGGGCGAGACGATCGACAGCGATGCGCCGGTAAAGGCCGCAGCGCGGTGGCCGATCCATCGTCCCGCGCCGGAGCTGAAGTATCAGGAGCCGACCGCCCGCGTTTTCGAGACCGGCATCAAGGTCGTCGATCTCATGGCGCCGTATACGCGCGGCGGCAAAGTGGGGCTCTTCGGCGGCGCCGGCGTCGGCAAAACCGTTCTCATTCAAGAGCTCATCCGCAACATCGCGTACGTTCACAAAGGCTTCTCGGTCTTCACCGGCGTTGGAGAACGCACGCGCGAGGGGAACGATCTTTGGCTGGAAATGAAAGAGTCGGGCGTTCTCGCGCAGACGACGCTCGTCTTCGGTCAAATGGACGAGCCGCCGGGCGTGCGTTTCCGTGTCGCGCAAACCGGCGTAACGATGGCGGAGTACTTTCGCGACGAGCTCGGGGCGGACGTGTTGCTGTTCATCGACAACATTTTCCGCTACATGCAAGCCGGTTCGGAAGTCTCGGCCCTGATGGGCCGGATGCCCTCCGCCGTCGGGTATCAGCCGACGCTCGGCACCGACATGGGTGTGCTCGAAGAGCGCATCACGTCGACGCGTAAGGGCTCGATTACTTCGGTGCAAGCGGTCTATGTGCCGGCCGACGACTATACGGATCCGGCGGTCGCGACGACTTTCGCCCATTTGGACGCGACGACGGCGCTGTCGCGGCCTATCTCCGAGCTCGGTATTTATCCGGCGGTCGATCCGCTGGCGTCGACGTCGCGGATTCTCGATCCGCAAATCATCGGCGAAGAGCACTATGCCGTCGCGCGTGGCGTGCAGGAGGTGCTGCAGCGATATCGCGACCTGCAGGACATCATCGCCATTCTCGGCGTCGAGGAGCTCTCTGAGGACGACAAGATCGCCGTCGCGCGCGCTCGCCGAATCCAGCGCTTCTTCTCGCAGCCGTTTTTCGTTGCGGAGCAATTTACGGGAAGGCCAGGCAAGTACGTCAAGCTTCCGGAGACGATCGCATCCTTCAAAGAGATTCTCGAGGGTAAAGTAGACGATCTACCGGAGGGCGCGTTCTTCTACGCGGGCACTATTGACGAAGTGCGCGAGAACGCAGAGCGAATGTCGCGTGAGTAGTGTTCCGTTCAAGCTCGTAACGCCGACGCAAGTGGTCTTCGAAGGCGATGCCGAGCTCGTCATCGCCGTGACGACGGAGGGCGAAGAAGGCATACTGCCGCGCCACGCTCCGTTTCTGGCGGCTTTGAAACCCGGAGTTCTTCGAGCGAACGTGCGAAACGGCGACACCACGTCGCGGCTCGAGCTTGCGACCGGCGAAGGATTCATGCAGGCGCTTCCCGATCGCGTCACCGTCTTGGTCGACGATGCGGTTCGATTCGAGGACGTCGTCGTGGCCGACGTG
>JAFAHB010000038.1 GCA_019237435.1 Vulcanimicrobiota bacterium | reverse complement strand
ACGTGAGGCCGGCGTCGGGTGATTCGCCATCCGGAGGCCCCTTGAAGACGTAGAGCAGCGCGTCTCTTCGCGCGCTCGTCGCTACGTTTGGTAAGGCCGTAGGCGACGAGACGCTCTGCGCGCAGCCGGCAAGAATGCCCGCCGCGGTCAGCGCGATAGCAACGCGTCGCATTTGGCCGCGAAGACGAAATCGCTCTCGGTCAAGCCGCCGATCTTGTGCGTCCATACTTCGACGCCCAGCCGTCCCCAGGAAACGTGCAAGTCGGGGTGGTGGCGTTGCTGCTCGGCCATTTCACCGATGCGCACCGCGGCCTGCATCGCCTGCGCAAAGTCTTTGAAGGTGTACGCGCGCTCAAGCGCCTTGACGTGTCCGTGCTTCGAGTCATCGCGCTCGACGATCTGCCAGCCCGGCGCAAGCTGCGCTAACAGCGGCGCAATCTGCACCTGATCGAGCGGCGGAACGCCGCCTTTGCACGGAACGCACTCGCGCTGCGCGAGCTGTGTCATCGCTATGCCCCCCTTCGTTCGCATGCAAGCTCGATCGTCACTAGCGCTCCCCCATCGGTTGAGTTGGCGAGTTGCAGCCGGCCGCGATTTGCCTCCACGATCGCGCGGGCGATCGAAAGTCCAAGCCCCGAGCCGCCGCGCGAATGCGCGAGGTCGCCGCGCCAGAAGCGTTCCGTCGCATGCGCGAGCGCGTCGGGTGTGAATCCGGGGCCGTCGTCGAGCACTTCGATCCGCACCGCGTCGCCGTCGTGCTTCGTTCGGAGCTGGACGATGCCGTCGCTGCGGCCGTGTTCGATGGCGTTATGCACGATTGCGAGCAGCGCGCGCTCGAGCGTCGCACGATTCGCCCTCGCGTGCGCACTCCCGCCAGTTTCCACGCGCACCTCGATTCCGCGCCCGGCGGCTGCGGAACGCACGCGGTCGCCCAGGTCGCGAACGAGCTCGCCGGCATCGAGCGTTTGCTGCTGCCGCGCGTCGACCTCGGCGCGCGCGGCTGTAAGCAGCTCGTCGACCAGCTCGTCGAGTCGCGCCGTTTCCTGCGCAATGGACGTGAGCGCCGCGCGATATTCGTCGCTGTCGCGCCGCCGGCGCAATGCGAGCTCGGTTTCCGCTCGCAGCACCGCCAGCGGTGCGCGAAGTTCGTGCGATGCATCGGCAACGAAGCGGCGCTCGCGCGCGAAGGCCGACTGCAGCCTATCGAGCATCCGGTCGAACGACGCGCAGAGCCGGCCAAGTTCGTCGTTTCCATCGGCGTTCAAGCGGGCCGACAGATCGGAGGCCTCGATTCGTTCCGCCAGCGACGCGATATCTGCGACCGGCACCAGCACGCGTTGCGCGACGCGCCGCGAAACGATCGCTCCGAGCGCGATGAGCAGTATTCCGACCGCCAGCGAAACGATTGCGGCGTCGCGGTCGAATTCGCCGATCCACAAGCTCGACTGCCAAACGGACACGGTGCCGTAGCGCACGCCGCTACGTGTCACCGGCACGGTGGCCACCTGCAGCGCGTGCTGCTGCGGCAACGCCGGCAATCCGTTTCCGGTGAGCAGCTTGCCGCCGCGTGCGTAGAGCGCGAAGTTCGTGTCGGGATAAAACGAGCCGATCGTGCGCAGGTCGTTTGCGTCGAGCGACATGACGCCGTCATGGACGTCGACTGCCGCGGCGATTGCCTGCGCGGCGGCGTTCAGACGACCGTTGAGGCCGGAGCGCAGCGCGCGATCGAGGGCGAAGATCGAGAGGCTTGCGAAGAGCACGATCGTAACGGCGGTTATTGCAACGACGGTAACGGTAAAGCGCGCGCGGATGCTCACGGCGCCTCCAGCCGGTAGCCCAAGCCCCGCAACGTGTGCAGCACCTGCGGCTCGCCGTTCTCCGAGAGCTTCTTGCGCAGCCGGCGCGCGTAGACGTCGAGAACGTTCGAGGTGCAATCGCTTTCGCGATCCCATAAACGGTCTTCGAGCATGCGCCGCGTCACCGTGCGCCCGGAGTTGCGCATGAGAATTTCCAAAAAGAGACTCTCTTTGGCGGTGAGATTCAAGTCGCGACCGCCCCGGTGCGCCTCGCGAGTCTGAGCGTCGAAGACCAAATCGCCGACTTGCAGCACGGAGCCGATCCAACTCGTGGGCCGTCGCCCGAGCGAGCGTAGTCGTGCCTCGAGCTCATCGAAGGCGAACGGCTTGCGCAAGTAATCGTCGGCTCCCGCATCGAGTCCGGCGACGACGTCTGCGGCGGCATCGCGCGCCGTGAGGATCAGCACCGGCGTTCGATGCTCCCTGGCGCGAAGTCGCCGCAAGAGCGAGAGTCCGTCCTCGCCGGGCAGGTTCAAATCGAGCACGACGACGTCGTACGACCCGTCGGCCAAGTACGCGTCGCAGTCGCGCCCGTCCGCAATCGCGTCGACGACGTATCCATCTTCGCCCAGCCCACGCAGGAGCAAGGCTCGCAGCGGCTCGTCATCCTCAACGATCAACACCCGCATAACATTTCGCTACGACGCACGCGGCGCTAGAACCTGACGTGGAAGTTCGGCGGTGGCGTAGAGGGCGCGTTGGGCAAAACGACCGGCGCGAGGCCCAGCGCGCGGCAGTTCATCGAAGGCGGCATCGTATTGACCTCCGCGTCGGGGATGTCGGCATACGAAGGAAGGATCGGCGGCGCCGTGCCGGCTAGGCGCGCCGGATCGAAGGCACCCAGCAGATCGGTGGTTTCCGGCGCGGCGTCGCGCGGGCCGACCGGCTTTCCGGCTTCGTCGGGAAGCGTCGCGAGCGGCGGCAGGTCGAAAAGGTGTTCGGCGAACTTGAGAATCGAGATCTCGTCGCCGACGTCGCTGACGATCGCGCCGCTGCGGGCGTATGGCGAGATCAGCAAAAACGGCACGCGGGGCCCGTTGCCGCAGGGATGGCCGTCGGGGCAGCTAGAGAACTGCGGCGGCGGCACGTGGTCGTAAAAACCGCCGGGATCGTCCCAGGTGACGATGATGACGGAATCGTTCCAATACTTACTGCGTGCGATGGCGTTGACGAACGTAGCCACGAACGTTTCGCCGACATGCGCGTCGCTGTCGTTCGCGCCGGGGTGATCGTCGTCGCCGAGATAGTTAGCCTGGACCACCGGGTCCGGGTTTGCGGGTTTCCAGCCGAAGCCGTTGCGCGAGCCGCCTTTGATGTAGAAGATTCCGCGGCCGGGCAAGGTTCCGTCGCGCAATTGCGGCAGCAGCGCCGCAACGGGGTGAACGTTTCGCCAAAACACGTCGTTCTGCCGCAGGTAGCCAAAATATTGAACCGGGTTGTGATGCGTTTCGTAACCCGGCAACGCGACCGTCGGCGATACATAACCTTCCTGGTACCAGCCCCACGGAATCGCGGCGCGGCCGCTCGCGGCAACGGCGCCGAGGTCGCGCGCGACGCCTTGAGTTTCATTCGTGGCCTGCGTCGCGTCGCCGCCCGCGAGTGCCAGCATCAGCGTCGCGTAGCGCTGAGCTAGCTGGTACTTGGAATCGGTTTCGGAGTACGGGCCGTAGGCCGGATCCAGATCGTTGGTAACGTCGCCCGCTTGTCCGGCAATCAACGCGATCGCATTCGGCGTCGACGGCCCGGTCATGCCGCTGAAGATGTGGTCGAACAGCGTAAAATCCGACGCATACTTCCACAAGAATGGGATCGTCTCGCAGTCGTAATGGGCCATCGTCAGGAGGCCGACGTCACGCGATTTTGCCGCATCGAGCTTCCTGCGGGAGACCTGCTCCTGGGTCGAGACGAAGGCGTTCATCTTACCGCCGTTCATCTTGTCAAAGACGATGCCGCGGCCTTGTTGGGGCGACGCCGTATCGGGATCGGTGATCCGGAACGGCGTGACCCACGCCTTGCCGATGGGATCGTATTGGCGAAAGCCGTGCGATTGCGCTTCGGGCGATTCGAGGTTCTCCGCGCCCGGAAACGTCCCGAAGTAGTTGTCGAACGAGTGATTCTCCTGGTAGATCACAAAGACGTGCTTGACGTGCGCGCGCAGCGCCGGAAGCAGATCCACTTTCGGGGCGGCCGGCGTCGGCGACACGTGCGGGATTGCGGCTAAAACGACTGCGAACAGCATGCCGCTATTGTACGCGACTCCGATGAACTCTCAATGAACCCCCGTACCACTTAATAAACAGATAATTCATTCATAACCTTCATGCGTGATGCTGGCAAGTATGAAGCATCGCGCGGAGCCCCTGCCGCGAGTCGCGGCGTTTCTGTTACTGGCCTTATCCGCGTTCTGCTGGAGCGCGCCGACCGCCGCGGCGAGCGGCGCGGGCACCACCGTCTCGGGCCGCATCCTCGATATCCAGGGCGGGTTGCCGGTGCCGAACGTCACCGTCGAGCTCTACCGAAACGGGGCGCGGACGGGGACCGCGGTTACCGACGCTCGCGGCGCCTTTCGGATACCAAATCAGGGACCGGGAACGTACGTCGTCTACGTCCGGGCCAACGGCTGGGAAACGACTCGGCTCACCCCGGACCTTCTGGTGACGGCCGAAACACCGGAGGTCTCGTTTCAAATGGCGATCGCGCGGCAGCGCCAGGGGCTCAAGCAGATCGGCTATGTCGTCACCAGCGGCCGAACCGCGCTGCAAACCACCTCGACGATCAACACGCACATCGACGCGAACATCCTTCAAAGCGAGAGCTTTCAGCGTTTGGGCGACGTGCTGACGACGGTCCCAGGCGTGATCACCTCAACCAGCTCGTCGGTCGGCGACGACATGTCGCTCTCGATTCGCGGTTACGATGCGACCGAAACCGCGACGCTGCTCGACGGCCATCCGATCGGCCCGATCGGCGCCTTCGGCAATGGCTACAATTATAACGTCTCGCCCTTCTGGGGGCTGAGTGCGGCCGACGTCGTCTTCGGCTCGGGCGCTACCGGCCTGTTCGGCGCGACGACCATTGCTGGCGCGGTAAACTTTCTGACGATCAATCCGACGCAAGAAAATCACTTTACCGTGGAACAGGGCGTCGGCAACAACAACAAACTGATGACGGGATTGCTCGACACGGGGACCATCGGTCACCTTGGCTACGCGGTCGCGTGGGGTACGCAAGGCACGACGGGCAACTTCCCGGGCGGCTACATCCAGCAGACCGCACTACTGCAGACCAGCGTCGTCAATCCGGGGATCAAAGCCAGTCCGCCGCCTCCCGATCTCACGCACCCCAATGCCTACAATCTGCTCAACTACTATCCGGTGAGCGGCGGCTACGTGCAGCGCAACTTCGTCGGCAAGCTCATCTACCAGTTTTCGCCCAAGACGAGCCTGCAGTTTACGGCCTATTCGGCTCAGGATTGGTCGAACTCAACGGGTGAAGGCGACAACGATTACCAGACCTATCCGTACGTGCTCTACGGCGCTCAACAGACGCTTGCATCGATCGAATCGAGCCCCGGCGGACTGAACACGATCTTGGTCAACGGGAAGAAGCGATCGTGCCACGACAGCATCGCGGTGCTTTTCGACAATCCCCAGGGCTACACGTGCATGACGCCGGCGGAATACGCGGTCAACTTTTATGGGCCGTTCGGCGGCAGCATCGATCGCTGGCGGACCCTAGGCGACATCGATTACGACGCTCGCGCGCAGCAACAGCTTGGTGCCGGAACCATCACGCTCGAAGGCTTCATCGATTCTTACAACTATAACGAACAGAAGGGTCCGGGGGCGGCGATTGGCCCATACGGGCCGGGCCCCAACTACCTCAACCTGTATAGCAACCGCGGCTATCTATTGAGCGACGATTTCCCGATGTCGAAGAACGATTTCGGATTCGGCTATACCTGGCTGCACCAATCCAACACGAACGGGCAGTTTCCGTATTCGTTGCCCAACGGAACGACGTATAACGTCTTCGGAACGAATCCGCCGCTCTATCTCTCCACGGCGAGCTACTTCCTTCGCGATGCTTGGACGCCGAACGACAAGTTCCAAGCCTTCGGGAGCTTCTGGATTCAGCGCTCGCTCGACACGGCGTCTACGCATTTCGATCCTCGAATTACCTTTATGTATCGTCCAACGAATAGCGACGTGATTAGGCTCACCGCCGGAAAGTCATACAGCGAACCCGATCCGTCATTGATCGCCTTCGCTCCGCCGGTCTATGGCGCGCCCTCGAGCATCAACTGCCCGCCGACGACGACGGGTACGGGCTCGCTCGTTGCAATCGCATCCGTTGCCAATCCAATATTGCAGCCGGAAACGGCGCAGGATCTCGAGCTCGCCTACGGTCACCGCTTCAACTCGACCACGAATATTCAGGCCGACGTTTACCAATCGTGGGAGAGCCAAGCGCTGCTCTCCGGCAATGTCTCGATCGTCGGGTTTCCCGGCATCACCGTGCCGCAAGATTATATAAACAAAGCTCTCGCTCGTCTTGACTCATGCCCGGGCCTTCATCCGACCGAGAAGAATCTCGCCTTTGCGACGACCTACAACGCCGCGGGCGCGCGCTACCGCGGCATCGTCCTGTCAACGAACGTCGGCATCACGCGCAATGTTTCGTTCAACGCTTCCTTCGACGTGCAATCGGCGGCGTACATCGGAATCCCGCAAGACATTTTGATTGCGAATCCCAATCTAATTGACGGCAGCCAGATCTACGGCATTCCGCTTCGTCAGGGAACCGCCGGCCTCGGTTACCAGGACAACACCGGCTTGGCTGCGCGGCTCGATGCGACCTACATCGGCGGATACAACTCATGGAATCGCAACCCGTTCTGGTTCGCCAACGCAAGCGTCTCAAAGACCAGCGGCCGCATCACCATCGGTTTGGGAGTCTACAATCTCTTCAATAGCGTGGCGCAGCAGTATGGCTACATCGGGTACGGCGTCTTCGCCCCGCAGAACTACTACAGCTCGGCGGCGCTCGGCGGCCCGACCAGCGCCATCCAGCAAGGCACCGAAGAGTACGGTTTGCCCTTCCGGCAGTATTGGTTCACCACCAAGATCAGTATTTAGCATGCGTCACCCCGAGCGGAGCATGCGTCACCCTGAGCGGAGGCGAGGGGCCTTGTGTCATCCTGAGCGGAGGCGCGAAGCGCCGAAGTCGAAGGACGAAGGACGAAGGACGAAGGACGAAGGAGGTTCATGTCTACGTCATCTGACCTCTCTATCATGACTGCATGAGCAAATCGATCGCCGTTTTTCTTTGCGTTCTTTTCACGTGCACCGCCGCGACCGTCACCTACGCACCGGCGCAGGAGCCGTCGCGTTTGATGATGGTGCTCGTGCTGAGCCGGCACGGCGTGCGTTCGCCGACGCACCCCGTCGAGCTGCAGGCCTACGCGGCGCAGCCGTGGCCGGCGTGGTCGGAGACGCGCCCCGGCTATCTCACGTCGCACGGCGCGATGCTGATGCGTCAGTTCGGCGCCTATTATCGCCGCTCGTACGGCGCGGCTCTCGGACTCGGCGCGAGCGGATGTCCGCCGGCCGACGCGGTCTTCATCTGGGCCGACGTCGACGAACGCACAAAGGCGACGGGTAGCGCGATTGCGCAAGGCTTCGCGCCGGGCTGCAACATCGCGGTCGGCCACGTCAATGGCGACAACGATTCGCTCTTCGATCCTCTCCCCGGCGTCGGTACCGTCAACAAGGCTGAATCGACTGCTTCCGTGCTCGGCATGG
>JAFAHB010000036.1 GCA_019237435.1 Vulcanimicrobiota bacterium | reverse complement strand
TCGGCGTAGCGGTCGGTGTGGGCGTTGGATTCGCCGTCGGCGTAGCGGTCGGCTTTGCGGTCGGGCTCGCCGTCGGCGACGGCGACGGTGACGGTGACGACCCGGCCCACGCAACGTCGTCCACGTATTGATAGACGTACGTCTGGCTGTAACCGTCGCCGTAGCAGCCGAAATAAATCCAGTCCATCTGTCCGGCGTAGGCGCCCAGGTTGACCTGATAGTTCACCCAGCCGTTCGTGTTGTTGACCGTTTTATAGAACGTTTTGAGAATGCGGCCTTGCGAGTTGAGCAGATAGCCCGCTTGCCACGCATACCGTGTTCCGTAGCCCAACTGTCCTTCGTTCGAGCCTTGATAGACCCAGAAGCTGAGCACGCCGTTCGTCGGTACTTTGACCTGCTGCGCGATCGACGCCCAGCCGTTGATTTCGGGCGGCTGCAGCGTGCCCATGAACGCGGAGTACGTGCTCTGATAGGCTTGCGCGGTCGTTACCTGTACGTAGTTTCCGTTCGTGGTGCTCTCGTTGACCCAACCGGGGCTGAGGGACCCGCTCGAAAAGTTGCCGTTGACCAGATTCCCATTTGAATCGAGGTGCTCGATTTGCGGCAACGGGATTTGGATGCGGCCCTGCGCGTCGCGCGGAAACTGCGGCGCGGTGCGCCCGCTCTCGGTGCCGTCCTGCTCGGCCACCGTTCGCACCACGATGAGATTGTTGAGCGAGACGTCGCGCACGAGCGGCTCGATCTCGCGCGGCACCGTCGCCGGTGCGACGTTCGTATAGCGTTCGCCGTGCTTTCCTTGCTGCACGGTATGGATCTCGGTGGAGAAGAAGCGCTCGACGATCGACGTCCGAGCCGTTGCATCGACGATCGTCCGATTCGAATAGCGTTTGACGATCGTAAAGCCCGCGCGCTGCAGGGCGCGGACCACGCGCTCTTCTTGCAGGCGCGTGGGGGCGTAATAATCGTCAAACTCTCTGGCGGTGAGAAAATGCCGTTTGGAATGCGGCTGGCTCAACGCGGCGACGAGCCGGTCTAGCTCCGCTTGGTGGTTGTATCGAAGCGTCAGCGAGACCCGAACCGGCGCGTTCGCCGGGCGCCGGCCAACGTCGGTGTAAGCGAGATCTCCGAAGAGTTTCGGAGTCGAAACGAGCGCCTTGCCGGGTGTCGCGGAACGCACCGAAGATTCAGCGCCGGTCGTCCCGCTGCCGGCTTGCATTCCCGGAAGCGAGAAGCTTTGGCCTCCGCACGCGGTCAGCACGAACGCAAGCCCGGTCGTCAACGCGATCAGGCGTGGGGCTTTTGGCATAATGCCTCTCCTAGCATACAGATAAGTAAGCAACAAGGTCGGCTTCGAGCCGGGTTAGCCCCGCGTTCGCTCTGCGTGGGCTGCGACCTTTCTCGCAAGCCCGATTAGCGAGGCGCCTGGTCCTTTACCACGCGAAGTGGTGGTTTGCCAGTTCGAAGGCGACGTATGCGACGGACCTCGAGACCAACTCGAGCACGAGCGGATCGTTGTTATAGAGGTTGTCGCACCAGCGATCGGGATAGTCCACGCAGCCGCCGTTGAAGCTCGGAATCTTCCCTTCGTAGTTTCCGAGGTATCCGCCCCAGATGCCACGCTCCCACGGGCGTTTGCAGCAGTTTTGCAACGTCAGGATGCCGGAGTTCGGCACGCCCACGAGGCTGAACGATAGTGAGTCCGTTCCCTCTGCACCGAACCATGCGAGGCGCGCCGGGATGTTGGTTGTTTTGAAAAACTCGGCAAAGTAACGGTTACCGATTTTTGACTCCGGAATGACGTTTGGCGGAAAGTGCCGGCGTCCCGGGGTGTATTTTACGGCCGCGACGAGGATATCGAAGTTGGGTGTTGCCGTGACGTCGACATCGATATCGAAGGCGATCTTGTGCAGCTGCTCCTGCTTGAGGTGCGTGGTGTAGTAGTGCGAGCCGAGCAGTCCGACCTCTTCGCCGCCGAACCAAATGTAGCGCAAGCGGTTGCGCGTGGGCGTCTTTGCCATATTGAGCGCAACCTCGAGGATGCTCGTCGACCCGGAGGCGTTGTCGAGCATGCCCGCGCCGTAAATCGAATCGAGATGGGCGTCGATCGCGACGACGTGATTGGGGTCGCCGTACGGCGAGTCGGCGATGACGTTGTAATCGATGCCGCTGCGCTTCGCGATGCGTATATCGAGACGTACGATGGGCTTTGCGCCCGACCGGTATTGCGCGAAGATCTGGTCTCGCACCGTACTCGAAACGACGCCGGCGACCGGGATTGGCGCGGGTTCGGTGAGGCGCGCTTCGTACGCCCAACCTTCGGCCGTGTAGAGAATCGCCGCGGAGGCGCCGGCCGCCGCAGCATTCGATACCGCGGCGTCGAATCCGCACTCGCCGCGTCGGAGCAACGCGATATCGCCGCGATGGAATCCGGCGAAGTCGTTGCGGGAACACCCGTCGGGCGAACCGGACGGCGGCTCGGCGGCGGCCGTTACCGTTCCCGGCGCGGATTGTCGAGCGACGAACCAATCGCGCTCGTATGCGTACGCATTCTGTTGCGTCGATAGGTGCGGAACCCCGAGCACTTTTCCGAGGTGGTAATGATATCGTTGTATTTCGACGCCGTACCCGGCGTCACGCATGAGCCGCGCAACGTACGCAACCGAGACGCGATAACCGCTCGTGCCGATATCGCGGTTTCCGTGGCCCTGCGGATCGGGATTTTCATCGGCGATGAGCTGAAATTGCGATAGATGACGCCACAGCGAAGCGCGCTGGATGCAATCTTCGAGCTCCTTGGGCGTCCGCTCGACGCGATGCCCGCACCTCGCAGCGGCGTCGACGTGCGCGGACGTGTTAGAGACGATGGGGACCGTAGGCGCGCCGGAAGCATTACAGCCCGCCAGGACGTAAACGATAGCGCAAGCTGCTATTCGTAACCGAATATTCAACACGGCGAGGGCGTTCGCGAAAAAACGATTGCGTCTTGCCGATGACGCCTTTGATTATGATCTGCCGCCACTAGCTGAGCGGAATCGCCACAGAAAGGTACGAATGCTGGCCGGCATGTTTGTTGCACTGCCCGTCACGACCGTCATCGCGCAAGCTGCGTCGCCTTCGCCGGCTCCAGCCGCCGCTTCGCCGGCTCCAGTCCCTGCCGCTTCGGCGGCTCCAGCCGCCGCGAACGACACCGCGGTTACCGCGCGCGCGAAGGATTGGTTCCACCAGATTCAGACCGGCAAGGTCGATCGTTCGCAGCTCGACCAGAAGATGAACGCCGCTCTAACCGACTCTCTGCTTGCGAACGTTTCCGCGCAGGTGGGGCCGCTCGGCAATCCTTCAGCCTTTACGTTGAGCAAGAAGGCGAGCCAGGGTGGAATTAGCATCTACGTTTTTCAAATGCAGTTTCCGTCGCTCACGCTGTATGAAATTTTTGCGCTTGACGCCGACGGGAAGATCGCCGGGCTAAGGCTGACGCCCCAGAGCCCGTAGCCATCCCTAGCGCTCCTGTTCTAATCGTCCCTTAGCCTCGACGTCGCGAATTTCGCCGCCGCCTCCCGAAGCAAGAAGACAATGAACTGTACAAGCTTGCGGCCTTCGCGAGCGGTTGCCTTCTTATCGGCGATCGCACTTATCGTATTTTCCGCTGTCCGCGCTGCAGCGTCACCGCAAGCGATATCGGCGCAAGAGAGAGACTGGGAAGTTCAAGTCGGCCAACAGGCGTACATGACGTACGCTCAGCAAGGCGAGATCGTACCGCAGCGATCTTCGTTGTACGCGGTGCTCGATCCAGTAGCGAATGCCATCGCCGCCGTCGCGAACCGGCAATACTATGTGCCGTTTCGGTTTATCTTGTTGAACGAGGCCGAACCCAACGCATTTTCGATGCCCGGAGGCAACGTGTACGTGACGACCGCGCTGCTATCGTATCTAAGGAACAGGGACGAGCTCGCCGGCGTGCTTTGTCACGAAGTCAATCACGACATCCACCACGATGTGTACAATGTCTACCAAGCGGCACAACGCGGAGCACAGCCGATCGCCTACGAGCGTGACGCCGAAACGAACGCGGACCGGGCGGGCGCGTACCTCTGCGCGAAGGCGGGTTTCAACCCATGGGGCATGGTCTGGAACATGCGGCATCATCGTGGGGCGGAGCAGGGTTGGCAAAGGAACGCCGCTTCGGACCATCCCAGCGACGATCAACGCCTCGCGGCGCTCACCGCACTCCTTACGAGCGACACGGCCACGTTCGGCAGATTTAGAGACGACATCGCTACCGCGGCGCCGCTGCCAAACGCGCGCGCGTTAGCTCAGTCCGGTTATGGCGGCGGTAATCCGACCCCATATTCGATGCAATACCAATCGCAATACCCGCCACAATATCAATCGCAGTATCCGGCGCAGTATCCGGCGCAATACCCGTCGCAGTATCCGGCGCAATACCCATCGCAGTATCCGGCACAATATGGCCCGCAAACTTGGTCCCAGTCACCGCAGCCGATGGGCCCTTATCCGCCGCCTCCATTGCCGGCGTGCTATCCGGGCTGTTAGTACGCGCAGGCGGGATCGCCGCATTGCGCGTAGCGCGTCTACCGGAGGTCTGCCGAGCCGAACCCCTCATCAGCGACGCTTAACGTCTGTCGGAGCCACCCTTATACGTCCGCGAGACCGGAACTCTCGCGACGGAAACCATCGCGTTCTCATGCAGTCAAATGCGGTGGGTCAATAGCACGGTACAGGCGACCGGACAGACCGCTACATACGAGACCGGATGGGACTTGGCCGCTAACAAGGCAGTTTAAGCCGTACGGAACGCCGGCGAAGGCTTGCGTGGCTACCCTAACACACTGCTTCGATCGGGGTTAACGGTGAAGCGCGCATGATGCGTCCAAACGGGAACACTCCGCCGCGCGTCGTTGTAACGGCGGCGGCGGTAGCGGGCCCTGCAGGCGCAGCCGCGGGCTGCTGGGTTCCGGCGGGTTGTCCGACCTCTGAGCCGGTGCCGCCGGGTAAGAGCTCGACCGCCAATATGCTCAGCGGCGATGACGGCGGCAAACGCAGCGCGGTCAAGATTGTGTCGACCTCCGTTTGAGTGAAAACGGCAAAGCCGATGCGATCGCGCTGATGTATCGTGGCGCTGCTGAGATAATTCTTGAATATCGGTGCGACCGTCGGATCGAGATTGTATTGCAGGCGCGGACTCAGGAAGGTGCCTTCTGAAGTCGCGAGCAGCACGTTGCGCATAGAGAATCCGTCGGCTTGCACGGTTTGCGCGTATAAGAAGAACCAGAGCTGCGTCTTCGGGATGTCTTCCAGCGTGACCAGCGGCACGCCGTTCAGCGTCGGCGTTGCATAAGGTGCGGTCGCGACGATGAGGCTCGGTGGCGCCGGAACGAGCTTTAGGCCGCCCAGCAGCGACGCGCTCGCATTCGAGAGTTGGGTCAACGCGCTCACGTCAATGGCGTTGTTCGCGATTGGCGCCGATTGAGCGACGCCGGGTGCCGCCAGCGGTGCGCTTGCGTTGGGGAGAATCGAAGGCGCGGCAACCTTCAATGCCGGAACGTCGAGCGGGAAACGCAGTCCCGTTGCGCTCGCCCCGCGCAGCGCGTTGACGAGTGACTCCGGCGCCACTTCCGCGGCGCCGAAGCGTCCGGCCTGGCATGTCAGCGGCGGAGCCGGTTGCTGCACGCCGGCCACTCGCAACGGGGAGCCAAAGCGGCCGTTCGCAGTTGACCACCATCGCGAATCGCCGATCGGACCGGCATGTCCGACGCGCAGTTCGTACGTGTAGAAGCCGAACAAGTCCGGATCGTCAGCCGCCATTCCGGGCGGAAGCGGCAGTAAGAAGTGCCGGTCGGAATCCGGCGACGCCGACAGCTGCTGCATCGCGTTCATGCCGGCGCGGTCGTCCGTATCGCCCGGAATGATATCGCGCACCAGTTCGGGATCGAGCGGTAGCGGCGGATTCGCATTGGCCGACGTTGCAGGCTGTGCGTCGTAAAGAATCGGATCGGCGCCGTGCGCGAGCACGCGAGCAAACAGCGCGTCACCGACGCCGTTCGTGATCGGTTCGGTGAGCTCGAGCCACAGCGCGCGCGCGCGCGGTTGCGTCGAGGCGTAGCCGGGGCCAGCGACGTACGGCGCGAGCGCGAGCCCGACCGACGCGAGCACCGGAACCTGCGCCGGAGGTATCGCGATCGGCAGTTGCAGATCGAGCGGCTGGTTCTCGAAGCCCGGGCCGGTAATCGGCGGCGGTGCATTTGGAGCGAGCGCCGGCGACGGTGGTGATACGGGCAACGGTGGCCCCGCCGGATCGCCGGCCGGTTGCACGAACCAGCGGTGGCTCAATGCTTCAGGATAGGCTCCCGTCGGCGCATGCGGATCGATCGCGTCAAGAAAGATGAGATGAGTACGGCTGCGCTCTTGCTCGCTCGGCTGCGTGGTCGCCGCGGACCCGAGCACGCGCGGTATCGTCAGCGAACCAACTGCTTGCGCGGACGTTTCGGTATCGCTCGTCGCGCCGCGCAGCAGTTGGAAGCTCGTCGGCTGCAAGCCGTCCCACGACCAATCGCGTTCGAGATCGAGCACGACCGCAACGATCCAGAAGCGCAGTAGTTCGTCGGTAGCGCCGAACGTAAGCGTTTCGCCGTCGGCCGAAATCGTCGTGCGCAAGGCGCCTGATGCACCGAAGACGACCCGCCGTCCCGGCGGGGCGGCCAGCGTGTTGTCGCCCGACGGTAAAACGCCGAGCTGGTCTGCTAGTTGCGACACGACTGACGGTGCGGCGACGTCGGGCGGCCGGCGGAAGAAAAAGCCTTGGATCGGTTCGAGCGCATCGGCCTGCTGCAGAAGCGCCGGTTCGCCGGTAGCTTCGCAGCGAAGTGGGAGCGCTGTCGGATGTCCCTGTGCGAGTTGCGGTGTAAAGTATTCCGGCTCGTTGCTGCGTACGCCGGCTCTCAGCGTAATCTGAATGTCGCGCGCCCGCGGAATCAGCAGCGGCCCCGTCGCGGGCTGCGTCGGCAACCAGCCTTCGATTGTCGTCGCATCGACGTACATCAGCGGAATCGTCGTACCGGGGTCGGTCAGGTTTGGAACGGTTCCGGTCACGGCGGCGAGCGTCCGTGTCGTGGTGTACAACGTCACGAACGGACCGTCGTTCGTCCCCGTGTCGTGCAGGGGATGGCGCACCGCAACCGCGATTTCGACGTGATCGACGTCCGGATCGACGAGGCCCGCGAGCTTTGCCCCGCCGGTTGCCTGCGTGACGAGCGCGTTGCGAATTGCATCCCGTGCGGCCGCGGTGTCGCCCAGGTGCGTGTAGAGCACTTCGGGATAACCGATAAGCGGGCGCACGACCGTTAGCGAGTCAGGATTACCGACGCCACCACCGCCGGTAATCGGTGTGACGTTCGGTGCTTTCGGCGGAACGATGCGCTGGAACGTTTGCAGCGCCACGCC
>JAFAHB010000022.1 GCA_019237435.1 Vulcanimicrobiota bacterium | reverse complement strand
TGCTGCTCGCACACAACCGCGGTTTCTTGTGCGAGTTTCGCGACGCCGCTTCCATCATGGCGCGGCTGAATATGCTGCTCGACTATCCCGCGCTGCGCCGCGCAACGGAACGGCGTGCCTATCGCTTCGGCCGTCAGATGACGTGGCCGCACGTCGCGACGGCGTACGGCGAGCTCTTCCGGGAGCTCTGCCCCGAACCGCTTCGGTTGGTGAGCTCTGCCTAAGACTCGCACACTTCCGCCGGCGCCTCCGCTCGATCATCTAGCCGTCCTGACGGACGACGTCGGCATCCTTCAGCACGCGCTCGAAAACGTTCCAAACCGCAAGTTCGGATATTGTACCGACGACGTGGCTCGCGCGTTCATGGTCGCGCTTTCATACCTTCGCTTGGCACCCTCCGATAAGCTCGCCCATCGCTTTGCCTCCACGTACCTTGCGTTCTTGCAGCACGCGCAACTCGACGACGGACGTTTCCATAACTTTATGGATTACGACCATCGCTGGCTTGACGAGATCGGCACGCACGACAGCTGCGGACGCGCGGTTTGGGCGTTGGGCTACGGCGTCGCAAACGCTCCGACGCAGACGTGGCGGCGAGTCTGCGCGACGCTGCTGGATCGCTCGTTGACGACGCTGGAATCGTTGGAGTACATTCGATCGCGCGCGTACGCGGCGCTCGGCTTTGCTCACGCCCACACCGCCCTCAAAGATCCGAAATACGAGGCGGCGCTTCGGTATCTCGGCGGAGAAATTCACGCGTCGTACACTGCCAACTCCGACAAGAACTGGCAATGGTTCGAGCCGGTCATGACGTACGACAACGCCCGTTTACCGGAAGCTTTGATGCGAGCCGGTCAGGCGCTGGGAGTGTCGCGCTTCGGCGAAGCGGGACTTGCGGCCTTACGATTCTACGAAGGCGTCACGATCGAGAACGGCATTCACGTGCCGATCGGTAACGAGGGCTGGTACAGCCGCGACGGCCCTCGGGCGCGCTACGTTCAGCAGCCGCTCGAGGCGTGCGCGATGGTGGACGCCGAGCTCGCCGCTTTCGATTTGACCGGCGACGCGGCCCACGTCGCGACCGCCGAGATCGCGCTGGAATGGTATCACGGAAAGAATTCGCGCGGAATCGCAATGGCGAGCGGCGGTGGATGCTTCGACGGCTTGGCTGAAGATGCGGTCAACGCGAATATGGGTGCGGAATCGACGCTTGCGTTACTCTCCGCTTCCTATACGATGGCGTCGCGGCGGGCTCGGGTGCTTCGCGCGGTGCGTTAACCGCGCTGCGGGAAACGTCGCACCCTTGACAAAGCCTGCACGAGCATAGCGCGAAGAACAGGCAACCGCGTAGCCTTCGGCGAATCGCTTCAAATGCTCCTGGAAACGGAAATTCTCAACGACGCGCAGTTAGCCGCCGTTCGGCAGACCGATGGTGCGGTGTTGATCTTCGCCGGGGCCGGAAGCGGTAAGACGCGCGTCTTGACGCATCGCATCGCCTATCTGCTCGGCGGGCTGCGCGTCGCTCCGGAACGCATTCTCGCAGTGACGTTTACCAACAAAGCTGCGGGCGAGATGAAGAGCAGACTGCAGGCGATGGTTGGCAGCGTGGCGCGCGACCTCTGGGTCGGAACCTTTCACGCGATCTGCGTGCGGATTTTGCGCCGCGACGGCACGCGAATAGGAATCGGTCGCACCTTTGCCGTGATCGACGAATCGGATCAGCGGCAGCTCGTCAAGGAAATCCTCGACGATCTCGATTACGACGAGCGCCATCTCTCAGCCGGCGCATGCCTTGCCGAAATCGACAAAGCCAAGAACGCGCTCATTTGGCCGGAGCAATACGTGCAGGCCCAAACGTCGTTCGCCGGCGAACGCATCGCCAACGTTTACGCCGAATATCAGCGCCGCCTGGCAGAATCCAATTCGCTCGATTTCGACGACTTGATCGTTCGCACGATCGACTTGCTCGAGCGCGATAAGCAAACCCGGGAGAAATATCAGGGGCGGTTCGAATACGTCCTAGTCGACGAATATCAAGACGTCAACGCGGCGCAATATCGCCTCGTCGCGTTGCTGGCGGGTTATCACGGCAATATCACGGTCGTCGGCGATGACGACCAGTCGATCTATTCGTGGCGCGGAAGCGATTACCGGATGATCTTGCGCTTCGAGCAAGACTTTCCGGGGGCCAAGACCTTCACGCTGGAGGAAAACTATCGCAGTACGGCGCGTATTTTGGACGCCGCGAACAGCCTGGTAGCAAACAACAAAGCTCGGTCCCCCAAGCGGCTCTTCACCGGCCGCGGCGAGGGCGAGCCGATAAGCCTCTATCCCGCCGCAACCGAGCGTGACGAAGGGCGCTACGTCGTCGAGAAGATCAAGTCGATGGTTCGCGACGGCGCGGCATACCGGGATTTCGTGGTGCTCTATCGCACCAACGCGCAGTCGCGTGTTTTCGAAGAGGCGCTGCTTGCCGAGGGCATTCCGTACCGGGTCGTCGGCGGCGTTGGATTTTACGCTCGCACTGAAATCAAAGACATCGTTGCCTATCTGCGCTATATCGTCAATCCATCGGACGCGATCGCCTTCAAGCGAATCGTCAACGTGCCGCGTCGCGGCATCGGGCAGCAAACACTTGCCGCGCTGGTACATGCGGCAAATGCGTCGCGGCTCTCGGTGGGCGAAGCGGTTTTCAACAGCGATCTCTTGCGCTCGGCGGTTCCAAAGAAGCTCAAGGAGCTCGAACGTTTTGCCGAGCTGGTGGGCGAGCTTCGAAAGTTTGCCGAAAGCGCTGGCGTTGCCGATTTGCTCGTCGCGGTCATGGAGCGCTCCGGATACGTGCGCGAGCTGCAGAGCGAAGATACGCACGACGCGCGTGCGCGCCTCGAAAATCTTTCCGAACTCGTGGGCGTGGCGCGCGAGTACGAAGCTTCGGATGAGCAACCGACACTCGCCGGCTTCCTCGCGAACATCGCGCTCGTCAGCGACCTCGATACGCTGGAAGAGGATGCGTCCTACGTGACGCTGATGACGCTGCACAGCGCCAAGGGGCTCGAGTTCTCAAGCGTCTTTTTGACTGGATTGGAAGAAGGAGTCTTTCCCCATAGCCGGACGCTGACGGAGCCGGCGGAGCTCGAAGAGGAGCGACGGCTGGCCTACGTGGGAATCACGCGCGCAATCGACCGGCTCTTCCTCACGTACGCGGCGCGCCGAGCATTGTTCGGTAATACCTATGCGTATCCGAAATCGCGCTTCATCGAAGAGATCCCCGGGCTCGAACTTCTCGAGAGCGACAGCGTACCGCTTCCACGCCCGGCCGGCGGCCGCTGGCGCGAGGTGGCGATTCACGAATCTGCAGGTGCCGGCGTTCATCTCGGATTGGTGCCGGGCGACCGCGTGCGTCATCCGAAGTGGGGTGAAGGCAAAATCGAAAACATCGTCGGCGCGGGCGGCGACGGACTCGTGACGATCGACTTTCCGAACGTTGGGCAGAAGATGCTCATGCTCAAGTACGCGCCGCTCGAGAAGATTTAGTAGGCCTCCTCCTCGGCGAGGTGAGCATGGCTCCAAACGTAAGAGTTCTGGTTGCCGGCGCTCATGGGCGCATGGGCACCGTAGCGCGAGAAGCGCTGAAGCAAAGCGGCGAGTATTGCTGCGGACTCGCACGGACCATCGATCCGCAACGGCAGATCTTCGACTCGCTCGAAGCCGCGCTGGCGAGGGATCCGAACGTCATGCTCGATCTGACGACCCAGCCTGGCAGCTTCGAAATCTCCGTCGCTGCCGTCACACACGGACTCCCGACGGTAGTTGGCGCGAGCGGCTGGAGCGATGAGCAAAGAGCTGCGCTGGGCGCGATTGCGAGCAGGCAAGGCGTGGGCGCATTGATTGTGCCTAACTTTTCGCTGGGCGCAACGCTGATGATGCAGTTTGCACAACGAGCCGCGCGATTTTTTCCGGAGGCAGAAATCATAGAGCTCCATCATGCCGGTAAGAAAGACAAGCCGTCCGGAACGGCGCGCGAGACGGCGGAGCGCGTTGGGGGGGTTGCCGGAAGAACACCTCCTATTCACAGCGTGAGGCTCGCTGGGCTGCTCGCGCATCACGAGGTAATCTTCGGCCGACCGGGCGAGCTGCTCACGATTCGCCACGATTCGTTCGCGCGTGAATCATTCGTCGCCGGGATGCTTGCGGCGGTTCGATCAGTCGTGCATCGCCGCGGCCTCTCGGTCGGCCTCGATTCGATTCTCGACGACCTGACCGCCGGAAGCGCATCGCTGTGAACGTCGCCGTAGTCGGAGCCACGGGTGCGGTTGGCGAGACGATTTTGCGCGTTCTCGAGGAGCGTAACGTGCCGATCGCGTCGCTGCGCGCGTTCGCTTCGCGTGCCCGAGCCGCCGGCGCTCGATTTCGTGGCGATGCCGTCGACGTGGAGCCTGCATCGGAGGAAGCGCTGCGCGGTTTCGACGTCGTTTTCTTTGCGGGCGGCGAGGATGCCAGCGATCGGTACGCGCCGGAGCTCGTTGCGGGCGGTTCGGTCGTCATCGACAACAGTGCGACCTTTCGGATGCGCAGCGACGTCCCGCTCGTCGTGCCCGAGGTCAATGCAGGCGCGATTCGCGCGGAGCATCGCCTCTTTTCCGTCGCGAATTGCAGCGCGATAATTCTGTGTAGCGCGTTGCGGCCGATCCGCGACGCTGCCGGCTTACGTCGCGTGCACGTAGCGACGTACCAAGCGGCTAGCGGCGCGGGCCGGCAAGGCCTCCAAGAGCTCATGGCCGGCGAGCGCGCGGCCGCGTCCGGCGATCCGGAGCCCGATCCCGTCGCGTTTCCCAGTCGCCTCGCGCGTAACGTCGTGCCGCAAGTCGGCGGATTCGATGCGTCCGGATGGAGCAGCGAAGAACGCAAAATTGGCGACGAGACGCGCAAGATGCTGGAACTGCCGGACCTGCTAGTCAGCGCCACGGCGGTTCGAGTTCCGGTGCGAACCGCGCATAGCGAGGCAATCTTCGTCGAAACGCAGCGCCCGACCAGCGTGGCGGAGCTCGCCGCCGCATTCGAAGCCGCACCCGGTGTCGTCTTCCATCGCGAAGGTATCGTCACACCGCGTGACGTCGAGGGAACCGACGGCGTACACGTCGCACGGCTCCGCGCGCCCCTCGACTCCGCTCGGGGTGACAAAGGTCGAGACTTTGCGTTGTGGTGCGTCGGCGACCAGCTGCGTAAAGGGGCTGCGACGAACGCGGTCGAGATTTTGGAGCTCCTGCTGCAACGAGGATACGTCGCGCGTTGAGGACGACGCGCAACGTTGCGGTGCTCAAGTTCGGCGGCACGTCGGTTGCGACGAGCGAGCAGCGGGCGATCGCCTATAACCGCGTCCGCGACGCGCGCGACGCCGGCTTTGCAACCGTCGCGGTCGTGTCCGCAATGGGCCGCTCTCCCGAAGCGTATGCCACCGATACGCTCTTGGAACTGATCGGCGGTCGCAGCGGCAATACCAACGCCGATCTTCTCCTTGCCGCCGGGGAGCTCGTGTCCGCCGCCGTCTTTGCCGACGGTCTCTGCGCGCTCGGCGTGGACGCCGTCGCGCTCGTCGCCGGCGCGGGCGCGGCCAATGCCGGCATCACGGTCGATATCCTCCACCTGACCCGCACCGGCGACACGCCGGACGCACTCCGCGCCATCGACCCCAAGCTGATAGGCTATGCCCAGATCTGCGACGGGCCGCTGACCCGCCCCAAGGAGGAATGGGACGACGAGGGATTCCAGCAGCGCCAGATCCCCGGCGATGGCGGATTCCCC
>JAFAHB010000282.1 GCA_019237435.1 Vulcanimicrobiota bacterium | reverse complement strand
CGCGCGCTGCAGTCGGCCAAAGTCGTCCTCGTCGTCATCGACGGCTCGGTTCCCCTCGGCTCCGAGGCGCGTGCGTTGCTCGAGCGGACGCGCGGGATGGAGCGTATACTCTTCTTCAACAAGGCCGATATCGCCCGACCTGAAGGTGGGATCGAGCCCAACGCGATCGTCGGCAGCGTTTACGACCCCGCAAGCTTGGAGCGGCTGACCACCGCCATCGCGCGGCTGGGCTGGGGCGGCGAACGCCCCGACGCGTCGCGGCCGCACCTGGCGGCGCTTTATGAGTTCGACGCCGTCAACGCGGCGATCGACGCGCTGGGACGCGCGTGTCGAACGCTGCGTTCGAGGGAACCGCTCGATTTCGTGACGACCGACCTTCAGCGCGGCTTTTCTTCGCTTGGGCATGTAACCGAGCAGGTCGCCGCCGAAGAGCTAATTGACGGGATTTTCTCCCGCTTTTGCATTGGGAAATAAGGGGAACCGAATGAAACGCACGCTCTTTATCCTGGTGGCGCTCTGCATTATCGCCGCACCGGCGACGGCAGCGAGAAACGGATCGCGCTTCGGCGTTACGATCGTCAGCTGTGTGGTCAACTCGAACGGCAGCAACCAGACGAACGGCATCAACGTCGTCTACTACAATACGCACGATTCGCCCGCGACCGAAGTGGACTTTCTCGTGAACTACAATGGTCACCGATACATTCTGATCGACAAAGGAACGTTCACGCGCGGCTCGCAGATCAATCACAATCTCACGAATTCGCTGACCGGAGAGGCGTGGGACGGGCCGACGCCCACGCGCTGCGCGGTCCAGCGCGTCTACTTGGAAAACGGCAATGTTCTCCAGTAGCGTGGCAGAGCCGCATCCCATGCTCACCGTTCTATCGCGCAACTGGTGGATGTGGCTGATTAGAGGGATCGCCGCGGTGATCTTCGGCATTCTCGCGTGGCTCTGGCCGGGATTGACGTGGATAACGATCGCGATCTTGTTTGGGGCGTACGCGTTCGTTGACGGTATTTTCGCGATTTACGGCACGATCCGCGCGGCGGAAACGCATCAGCGCTGGTGGCCTTTCCTGCTCGAAGGCATCGTGGGAATTCTCATCGCCGCCATTACTTTCTACGACGTGCGAATCACGATTACCGCACTGTACCTCACCATCGCGGTCTGGGCGTTTCTCACGGGGATCTTCGAGCTCGTCGCGGCCGTACAGATTCGCAAGCATCTCGCCAACGAAGTCTGGCTGATCGTCGGCGGTCTCGCGTCAATCGCGTTCGGCGTCTTGATGATTCTCTATCCGATTATCGCCGCGATTACGATTATTTACATCATCGCTGCGTATGCAATCTTCTTCGGCATCATCATGATCGGCTTCTCGCTGCGCCTGCGCAAGCATGCGCAAACGCCGACCGCAGCGGCAACAACCTGACGTGGGCGACGACGCCGGCACGATCGTCGTCGGCGGCGGTCATGCCGGCGTCGAAGCCGCGCTAGCGTCGGCACGCCTCGGCGTACCGACGCTGCTCGTCACCGGAGATCCCGAGAAGATTTGCACGCTGCCGTGCAATCCGTCGATCGGCGGAAGCGCCAAGGGACAGCTCGTTCGCGAAATCGACGCACTCGGCGGCGTAATGGGCGCCATCGCCGACGGCTGCAGTCTGCACGCGCGCTTTTTAAACGAGAGCAAAGGACCCGCGGTGCGCGCGCTGCGCCAGCAGATGGACAAACCGGCCTACGCACGGGCCGCGCTGGCGTTACTGCGCGCGCAGCCCAACCTGACCATCGTGCGCGGTCTCGTCGAAGATCTGGTGGTCGGCGCAGGCGCGGTGCGAGGCGTGCGCTGCGGCGACGGCCGCAGGCTCGACGCCAAGTGTGTAATTCTGGCCACCGGAACCTTTTTAGGAGGGAAGTCCTTCCGCGGCGACGTCGTTCGATCCGAGGGTCGCTTCGGTGAGCCGCCGGCTATAGGTTTAGCCGCGGCGTTACGCCGCCTCGGCTTTCCGACGGCGCGGCTAAAAACCGGAACGCCGCCGCGAATCGATAAGCGCAGCGTCAACTACGATGCCATGCTTCGGCAGCCGGCCAGTCCTCATCCGTTGCTCTTCTCATACACGAGCGAAAGACGGTTCGCCGGCCGGCAGCTGCCGTGTTACGTGACGCAAACCAACGCGCGAACGCACGCGCTGGTCCGAGACAACTTGCAACTTTCGCCGCTGTACGGCCTTGATTTGATCCGCGGCATCGGCCCGCGATACTGTCCGTCGATCGAAGATAAGGTCGTCAAATTCGCGCACAATCCGTCGCATCAGATCTTCATCGAGCCCGAAGGCTGGGACGAGTTGACGCTCTACGTCGGCGGCTTCTCGACCTCGCTTCCGGCAGAAATCCAACTCGAAATGCTCCGCACGCTGCCGGGATTGGAATCGTGCACCATGATCCGTGCCGGTTATGCCGTGGAGTACGATATGGTCCCGCCGACCGAGTTGCGCGAAACGCTCGAGACCCGTCGGATCGCGGGCCTTTACCACTGCGGGCAACTCAACGGTACCTCGGGGTACGAGGAGGCCGCCGCACAGGGGCTGCTCGCCGGCATCAACGCGGCCCGGGCGGTCCTCCGCGAAGAGCCGCTCCGGCTCAGCCGCGCGCAAGCGTACATCGGCGTACTCGTCGACGACCTCGTTACCAAAGGGGTCGACGAGCCGTATCGAATGCTCACGTCGCGGGCCGAGCATCGCATCGTGTTGCGCCACGATAACGCCGACTTGCGGCTGACGCCGATCGGCCGGGCGGTAGGGCTTGTCTCCGACGCCGCTTGGGAGGCGTTCGAGCGCCGTCGCGCCGGCCTGCAGGTG
>JAFAHB010000275.1 GCA_019237435.1 Vulcanimicrobiota bacterium | reverse complement strand
TATAGATGCCGAAATCTCCGAGCTTCGGTAATGCAAAGAACAGCGCGACCGTCAGAATCGCCATCAAGACCAGCGACGTGCCGAGGTCCGGCTGCTTGAGAATCAGCAGCGCGGGAACCGCGACGACGAGCAGCGGTTTCCAAAGTTCCTGCAGGTTCTGATATGTGCCCCGGCACAGGACCGCAGCCAATGCGATGGCGACGACGAGCTTTGCCGGCTCGGAAGGCTGAAACGTTCCGAGCGGGCCTAGGGAAATCCATCGCTGGGCGCCCATCGCGCTATGACCGCCGCGCAAGATGAAAAGTAGCAACAAGAAGTTCACGACGTACAGCCCCGGCGCCCATCGTTGCCACGTGCGGTAATCGATCAGCGAAACGCACAACATCGCCGCAATGCCGATGAGCAGGTACAGGATCTGTTTTTGAAACTCGCCGCCGGCGTCGGGCGTGTGGATCCCCGCCGAGCGAATGCAAACCACGCCGACGAGACCGATGAGTACGGCGGCTACGGCAAGCGGCCAGTTGACGCTACGAAGATAGCGCTTCGTACTTCCGAGCGCGATGGCCGCCATATTCGAGTTTGATTACGCGGTCGAGGGAAGATTTGCTCTCACGGACCGTGCCTTCTTGCGTCGTTTGCGCTTGCGAACCGGCGGCGCGCCGGCCGGTCGCGATTCGGCGGCGGGCGCCGCCGCCGGCGCAGGATTCGGCGCCTCCGTGACCGCGCCGTTGCCGTTTGGCCGATTGACGGAGAGAATGGGTATGTTCGCAAGCATGGCCAGCGTCCGGTCTTGGCGCTCGAACGTGACGTCGATGCGCTCGCGGTCGACTTCGACGTAGCGCGAGATCAGTTCGACGAGATCGCGTTTCATACTATCGATCATCTCCGGAGCGAGCTCGAGGTGATCGGTCATGAGCACGAGACGCAAGCGCTCTTTGGCGGTCGCGCTCGAGCCCTGCTTCTGAAATAGCCGCTTGAGGAACTCGATCATCGCCGTTTGCCTCCCAAAAGCGATCCGAACCTCTCGAGCAGGCCGGGCTTCGAGACCGGGGGCATCGGAACCGGCGCGTCCTCGCCGGCGATCCGGGCTGCGATCGCATGATAGGCCGCGCCCGTGGCGGTTTGCGCGCGCAGTGCCAGCGGCTCGCCGCGATTGGTCGTCACGATGATCTCCGGCTCGTCGGCGATGACGCCGAGCAGCGGCAACCGTAGAATGCCGTTGACGTCCTCGACGGAGAGCATCTTCCCTTTGCGGACAAGCTGCGGCCGAAGCCGGTTGATGACGAGCTGCGGTCGAAAGCGATTGCCGAGCAAGCCCACGACCCGGTCGACGTCGCGCACGGCTGCGACTTCCGGCGTACAAATCACGATCGCTTCGTCCGCGCCCGCAACGGCGTTCTTGAAGCCCAGCTCGATACCGGCCGGACTATCGATCAAGACGTAATCGAATCGCTCGCGCAAACTCGAAACGAGCGCTTGCATCTTGCTGGTGACTACGTCGTCTTTCTCCCGCGCTTGCGCGGCGGCGAGAAGAAACAGACGATCGGTATGCTTGTCGGCGACTAGCGCTTCGTCGACGTCGACTTGGTCTTCGAGGACATCGAGCAAATGATGCCTGACGCGGCTTTCCAGGCCGAGCACGATGTCGAGATTGCGCAACCCGACGTCGGCGTCGATAAGAACGACGCGCGCGCCGCGCACGGCCAGGGCCGTACCGAGATTCGCCGTCGTCGTCGTCTTTCCGACGCCGCCTTTGCCCGACGTCAGCACGATCGCGCGCCCGAGCTTTATGCTAGCCTTGCTCGCTTCGGACTCGGCTTGCGCCGAGCCCGCCGACTGCGCTTCGACAAGCTCTGGGTCGCTCAGGACCGGCATTGTCGAAGCGTCCGGCTCGAGTTGATGCATGTGCTTACCCCGCTTTCAACGCGTCGATGAGTCGCCCGAAAAACGATTGGTTATCGAAGGTGGTGAATGGCACCAGCTCCCCCTCGAGCCTGCGCGCGATCTTCTCGTAGATCGCTCGGAGGCGGTTGGACTCGTTCAGTACGACGGGCTCGCCGCGGTTGGTCGTATCGATCACTTCTTCGTCGTCGGGAACGACGCCGAGCAGCTCGATCGAAAGCACGTCGCAAACATCCTCGACGGAGAGCATGTCCCCCGTGCGCACCATCTCCGGACGCAGCCGATTGACGATCAAGCGGATCGGTTTGCCCACCGCCGCAATCTTTCCAACGACGCGGTCGGCATCGCGTATCGCGCTGACCTCCGGCGTCGTTACGACGATCGCTTCGGCCGCACCGGCCACGGCGTTGCGAAAGCCCGTCTCGATGCCGGCGGGTGAATCGATGATCACGTAATCCGCCGCGTCCGCCGCTTGGTCGACGATTGCGCTGAACTGCTCCGGCGTAATCGCATCCTTTTCTCGCGTCTGCGCCGCCGGTAGGACGGACAGAGCGTCAAAGCGTTTGTCTTTGATGAGCGCCTGCCGGAGCTGGCAGCGCCCCTCCGCGACCTCGACCAAGTCGAAGACGATGCGCTTTTCGAGCCCCAGCACCAAATCGAGGTTGCGCAGACCGATGTCCGCGTCGATGAGGATCACGCGTTTGCCGCGCTTGGCGAGCGTTGCGCCCAGATTTGCGGTCGTCGTTGTCTTCCCAACGCCGCCCTTCCCCGAAGTAACGACGATCTTACGCGCGCTCATGCCGAAGAAGCTCCGGTTGCGAGATCGGCAAGTGAATCGAGCGCGAGGACGACGATCTTTCCGTCGCGCGCGACCGCAGCTTCGGGTTTGGGCGCGCCGCGGGGCTTCGCTTCCCCGTCTTCGGCCGCGATGAGCGTCGCGATCCGAAGCTGAGTCGCCGCCAGATCGAGCGCGTAGATCCGCGCACGATCGTCTCCCTGCGCTCCGGCGTGCGCGATGCCCGTAAGTCTTCCGAAAACCAGAATGTCGCCGCCGGCGATGAGCTCGGCGCCCGGGTTGACGTCGCCGACCACGACGATGTTGCCGGCATGATGCAGCGTTTGTCCGCCCCGCAGCGTTGCGGCGTGGTAGAGCGTGCCCGGCGCTGCGTCGACCAACCGCAGTTCGGGCGGGCGCTCGCGTTGCGGCTCGACCTTGGCGCGACGGACGCTGCTTTCGCCTCGCTTGCGCCGTTGCGCGATGTCGCTGCGCGCGCCCGCGAAGTCAGCAACCAGCGAACGCGCCGAATCCGAGAGCCTCACCGATTCGTCCTCGAAGTGCAGACCTTGCGTTGAGGCTAGCTCGTTAAGTCCTCCAGCCCAGCCGCGCACCGCCCGAAGGTCGATGCCCGCGGTCGCCAAGACGGCGCGCAGCCGTTCGAGATATTCGGGCGACGGCAGCGTCGGCCCAAAGCTCGCGGTCGCCGTCGAGCCACGATAAAAGCTGGGCTGCTCCGCCAGACGGGCCTCGAGTTCGGCCAAGCCCTCCCCGAGGTCGCGACCGGACAGCGCAACTTCAAGGCCGCCAAGCCTCCCTCGCAAGAGTGTCACGCTGCGCTGTGCGCGAAGAATGTGAGACATCTCCTTCGCTATCCACAAAAAACTCGCAGAATCTTGAACGTTGTCCACATATAATACACAGCGACCCGGCGTACCCTGGCCTTGGTCCGCGCTGAACAAGGGAGTCTAACCTCATGCTTCGCCGCTCGATTCCGCTTCTGACCATAGTCGCGCTGCTGATGTCCGCGTGTCCTACGCGCGTTTACGCGATGTCGACGCAAAAAGAGATCGCGCTCGGTCAGTCGTACGACCAGCAAATCGTCGCCAGCAGCGTGATCGAAACCGATCCGTTGCTCAATGCCTACGTCCAAGGCGTCGCCGGTAATCTTTGGAATCAGGTCGCGCGCAAAGACGTTCCGTACTCAATCAAAATCATCAAGGACAGCCAGATCAACTCTTTTGCGACGATGGGCGGATTCGTCTACGTCAACGAAGGGCTCATCGACTTCGTCCAATCGGACGACGAGCTGGCGAGCGTCATCGGTCACGAAACGGGACACATCGAGCGGCGCCACGTCATCACGACCAACTCGAAGGCCGAAATCCTCAATCTGCTCTTCGGCCTTGCATCGATTTTCTCGCCGATCATCTACGAGTTCGGCGGTCTCGCCGAGGCCGGCTTGATGGCGAAGATCGAGCGGAGCGACGAGCTCCAAGCTGACCG
>JAFAHB010000084.1 GCA_019237435.1 Vulcanimicrobiota bacterium | reverse complement strand
GCAAACCTCGTCGGTTCGCTCGCTAATCCGCTTCGCGGGCTCGTAACGGTGCTCTCGGGCAACCAGAGCGGCCTGGTACGCGTGCTCAATGCGATACGCGAGCAAAAAGCCGGCGCACCCTCTAACGCTTAAAAGGACAGACACACATCATGGCAGTTGCCGAACTCATCGAACAAATCGATAAACTCACCGTTCTCGAACTCGCCGATCTCGTCAAGCAGCTCGAGGAGAAATACGGCGTTTCCGCCGCGGCGCCGGTTGCAATGATGGCCGCCGGACCGGGCGCAGGTGCCGCCGCCGCACCGGAAGCCGAAAAGACCGAGTTCGACGTGATTCTCAGCGAAATCGGTGCCGAGAAGATCAAGGTCATCAAGGCGGTTCGCGAGCTCACGAGCCTGGGACTCACCGAAGCTAAAGCGTTCGTCGAGAGCGCGCCTAAAGCGGTCAAAGAAGGCGTGACTAAAGACGAAGCCGAGCAAGTGAAGAAGAAGCTCGAGGAAGCCGGCGCCAAGGTGGAGATCAAGTAACGCAAGGCGATCAAAGCGTCCCCGCGTGGGCGCAGCTGCTGCCGCTCGCGATCGTGGCGGTAGTCCTAGCGATTCGTTTGATTCGTCCGCAAAAGATCAGCGTGACTCGCATGTGGGTCACGCCGATCATTTTGTGCGCCTTAACGGCGTGGGCGATCTACGCTAACGACATGCTGAATCCGGCGCCGCCGCTGGAGATCGCGCTTGGGTTGGTGATCGGCGCCGTTTGCGGCGTTCCGTTCGGCGTATTGCGGGGCATGCACACCGACGTGCGTCCGACCGAACGCCGCGGCGTGATGTATCTTGGCTCGTCGTGGATCACGCTGCTGATCTTCGTCGTCGCGTTCGGTTTGCGTTACGGCATCCGAGAGGCGATGCCGCACCGCGGCAGCCTTTCTGCCACCATCGGCGACGCGTTGCTCGGGTTCGCAATTGCTTTTTTAGTGACGAGTTACGTCGTGATCTTTCGCAAATACGAACGCCTGGCGAAGGCGTAGAGCTCTCGGCACTCGCCCCTCGACTCCGCTCGGGGTGACACAATACCTTAGCGCCAAGCGCCGCGCAGTTCTGAGCGAGCGCAGCGAGTCGAAGGGTCGGAGTGACAACGCTTGGGGAGCCGGAGGGCGGCAACGACATGGGTTGCACTGCTCCCTCCGACTCCTGCGTTAGTAGCGAATGTGCGCAGCGTTTTGTGCCGAGCCGCTAAGCGACTACGAGAAGCGACGCAAGCGGCGGTTGTATGTCGCGATGGCCGTGAAGGATGCGTTGGACGACGATCCGTCGGCGCTCGGCACGATAGAACACGACGTACGGCAGTACGTCATCGATGCTTTTCTACTGCCGTTCTCGTTTTTCTGAGTTTCGCCAGTTCCTTGCGGACTTCGGCCGAACTGTAGGTTCTGCCGGCTGCGATGTCGGCGTCAGCCTCCGCGATGGCGGTGCGCAGCCACTCTAGTTTGCGAGCCTCCTCCATGAGGAGGCGAACGCCCTCGCGGACCACCTCACTAGCGTGCGCATATTCGCCCGACGCCACCTTGGCATCAATATACGCCTCTAATTCGCTCGGAAGCGAGATGTTTTTCGCTCCCATGGTCCCGACTTTACCAGCGTTGGCGTTTTTTGCCAAGGCCGAAAACCGCTAAGCGCGCAGAGCCGCCGGCGTAAGACCCGTCACGCGCTTCATGCAGCGCGCCATGTGACTTTGGTTGGCAAAACCGGCTTGCAGCGCGACTTGGCTCAATGCCAGTTGTTTGCCCGCGATGAGATTCGTCGCATATCCAACCCGGCTTCTAATGACATACTGATGGACCGGCAATCCCACCGATCGTTTAAAGACGACCCTGAAGTGCGACGGGCTCATGTCCACGATCGCTGCAAGTTCCGATAGGGACAAGTCGTCGGCGAGATGCTCGTGAATGTAATCCAGCACGCGTTTGAGTCGCCGGCGCGAAAGGCGTTCGTCGAACCGGGGGCCTTGCAGCGGCGAGTACGCGCGCACGAGGTGCGATGCTAAGGCCAAGCCGAGGCTCTCACCGTATAATCTTCCGAGAGGATCGGGTGATTCGAGCTCGGATTTGACGGCCCAGCCGATGTGTTCGATCCGCGGGTCCCTTACGTGCAGCTGCGGCTCGATCGAGATGCGTTCGAGGTCTACGCCCATCGCGTTGGCAGCCGAGCAGATGAGCGACGGGCTGACGTACATAGTGAGCTTGATGGTGGCGGATTCCGTTTCCCAAATACGCGGAACGCCGGGCGGAACGATCTTGACGTCGCCGGGCACTTGCAGGCGCCGCAGCGTTTTACCATTGCAGCTGCTGGTGACCAAGAGAGGACGGCCGACCTGCATGCTGACGTTATGCCTGACGTACTGGTCCTCGGAGAACCCGGCCGACGCCTCGTAGAGGAACGCTTCGAACCCTTCCCAGTGGCGTTCTCTACTGCTCAAACGAACGGTAAAGACCATTTCGCGGTCCTCGTGCCGGGTCCACGCGCGTTCCTCCCACATACAGAACCATGATTAACGCAAAGGGGCGGCCGTTTGTGACCGCCCCCGAGGCCCGATCGATGTAACCGGCTTTACGGTGCCGCCATTAAACGCGAGCGCAGGATGCCTAGGAGCGACTTCGACAGAGCAGGCTCTGCGACGTCGTGTCTAGCCGGACCAATGCCGCCCGTCGGTGTCGCCATGTACGCCGGCGCCGAGGAGCCGCACGCGTTGCTTACGAGAACGCAAGCGCCGCCCGCGATGACTCCATCGTTGTTGATGTCGTTGGCGAAGACGAGATAGAGGCCCGAGCTCCCCCCAATGAGCGTATTGAGATCGGTCATCGTTCCGTTTTGCCAGATAAACGCGCGGGCACTCGATGAATTGAACGACTCGCCGACGATCGTGCCATCTTCGTTGATGCCAAGGGCTTCACTAAACGTGTCGCCGGGCAACGTACCGAGATCTTGCATTCCGGTTTTCTTCGTCCAAAGAAACGCATGGAAGTTCGGATTGCCGCTTTGATCGCCGGGAAGATCGGAGAACCCGACCACCTCGCCTTTTTCGTTCATCGCCATGGGCGTGTTCCAAGCGACGCCGCCAAGGCTGCCGAGATTGATGATCTCGTGCTTTGTCCACATCACCGCGTGCTCCGCGGTAAATCGCCCGACGGCTTGATCGCATTTGCCTGAAATGCCCACGACCTGATCGCGATTGTCGATCTCGGTCGCCGCGCCGTCTTTGTCGCCGCGCATCGGCGGCAGCTCGTGAGCTCGATAGCCGTCCCACGGTTCGTAAATGACGGCTTCGAAACCAAGAACTTGCGGACTGGTGCAGGTGGAATCGTGCTTTCGCGTCTCGGCCCAGCCGACGATTTCACCGCGTTCGTTCGCGCCCGCGGCAAAACCGTTGTTGCCGCCAAGCGTCGGCAGCTTCGTCATCTTGCCGTCGCTCCATGCAAAGCCGCGGCAGATGTGACCGCTCGGCGGTTGCGGGAAGAAGGCCGCCGCACACGACCAGATTTCACCGAGGCGTTGCGCGGCCGACGTTTCCGCAATGCCCGAAATCAATCCGCGGTCGTTCTTGACCGGCCATTCGACGCCGCTATTCGGGCCGCCGAGCGTCCCGAGGTCGATTCCGCTACCGCCGTTCTTCCAGAGCGCGGCATGAATGTACGAACTCGACGTCAGCGCGGAAAAGCCGCTGGCCCAGTTGCGATTATTGATGCTGTTGGCCCCGGCGACCGCGCCGCCGAGGGTCCCCAAATTGGTCACGGTGTAGCTATTGCTGGACGTAGCGCCCTGGTTGCCGAGCCCAGCGACGGCGTTTTGCGTTGCCGGCACCGGTCCGCTTCCGCTCGACGAGCACGCGGCAAGCGCTACCGTAGCCAGCGCCATGGTGACAACGTGGAATTTCATATGCGCCTCCTTGAAAGGCAGCGTACATGGAGGGTGAGGCGCCGTCGCCCACGTTCGGACTATTCGGAGTACAAACGGACGACGTTAGACGACGTTATTCGTAATCGGGCGCGAAATAGTCGGGAGGTTGACCTATGAAGAACTTTGGCGGCAGCGGCGCTGGGATGTCGACGAACGGGCGTGGGCGACGGCGGAATTCAAAACAATCCTTCGCCGGTGACTGTGCTCGCGTGTCGGCCGGCGCAAGCTGGTTGAGTCCCCAAAGGTCTTCCGCGAAGCGCAAAACGCTCGCCGTTTCATATTGTTTGTGCGAAACGTAGTCGCGCTTGGCATACGGCGACAGAATCAAAAGCGGAACGCGAAAGCCCAAGCCGTCATAATCTTCGTACGGTGGCGGAACGGGATCGTAAAGGCCGCCCCAGTCGTCCCACTGGATGAAGATTACCGTCGAATGCCAAAACTTACTATTGCCCACCGTGTTGACCAGCGCCGCGACCCAAGACGGTCCGTAGCCGCCGGGACAGTTAACGTGATCTGAATCGTCGCAAATTGGGGTAACCCACGTGAAGTTCGCGAGATAACCGTGGCGGACGTCGGTGATGAACTTCCAATTGGGCGTGACGACGTCTTTCTTCCAATCGGGTCCGTAGCGAATGTGGCGTACGGCCTGATAACTCGACCAGACGCCGCCGCCGCTCGACCCCGTGCCGTACCAAGTGGCGTAGAACCGCCAGGAAAGATGCGCTTGGTCAAGCTCGTCGCCAAGGGTTTGATAGTTGAAACAGGGATGCTCCGCGGGGCCGTACGGGCTGCGATCTTGAGTTATCGTCGGGATCGTATTATAGCGGCCGCCGCCGCAACCCCAATAAAATGGCAGATCCACCGCGGAGTGCGCCTGTGCCGCGATGATATACTGGTGCGCGACAAAGCTCTCGTCGAGCTGAGACTGAAACATTCGATCGGCGAGCACGCCCTCGTGGGCCATGTCGAAGTACGGCTTCGACTCTCGCTGCGGCACGTAGGTGTACTGTGGATGCTTGAGGCTTCGCGGATATCCCTCGGCGAACTCGCGGTTGAAGCCGTTCATCCGGCAGTCGGTTCCCGGCAATTTGCCGGTGCCGTGGCACGCCGCGAACATCGCTTGCGCGGAGTGGTCGATGTCGTAAAACGCGCCTAGCTTGACCGGAACCAAGTCGATCCGGCGGCCCCTCGAGTCGTAGCCGTACGGAACCGTGTACGCACCCGGATAGCCTTGAAAGAGATTATTGAAGCTGCGATTCTCCTGCACGATGTAGACGATGTGTTTGATTTTGCCCGCACCGGTTTGAGCGAGCTCGTCTAAGGCAGCGCCGCTTTGCATGTACGGTAGCGCCGACTTCGAACCGCAGCCCGCAAGTGCCACGCAAACGATGCAAAAGAGTAACGTGCGAGGGCTCATGCTCTTCATCGCGGCCTCTGATTCGTTCGGACGCGTCCGAGTCCCGTCGGAGCAACCAAGCCCTTAAAACGGCAGGCGCCGCAGCTTTAAGGCCGTACCACACCCGCGCAATGTTCTATCCGCTGCGCATTCCAAACACCTACGGCTATTCGCGGTTACGCACGGGCGAGGCGCTCGTGCAGAACGTCTACTTCATTGTTACCGGCGCCGGAAACATTCTGATAGACCCGCTCCCGATTGACGACGCGGCGGACGAGCAAATCACGCAGCTTGGCGGCGTCTCCAAGGTCGTCGTGATGACGGCCGAACGCACAGCCGGCGCGAAGGCGATTGCCGCGCGTTACGGCGCGGCCTACGTCGGCGACGCCGCGCATTGCGAAGAGGTCGCACCCGGCTTGATCGCCATTGCTCTTCCGAATCAACGCAGATCTGCGGAGTTCGCTCTCTGCGATACCGCCCAACGCTGCGTCTTCGCCGGCGAGGTACTGCTAGGTGCGCCCGCCGGGGCGTTATCGATGAGCGACGAGGGTGCACGCGCCTCTGCCGCGCTTGGACTTCGCCGGATCCTGCGGCAGAATCCCGACCTACTGCTGGTGAGCCGCGGACAGTCCATCTTTTCGGGTGCGTACGACGCGCTCTACCGGCTGCTTTACGCGACGGCCGGCGCTGCGATCCATCGCATCAACCTCGACGAGCTCGACTACCGTGACGAACGCGACGAGCGCACCGACCAACCGTCGCAGTATGCGATTATTGACGCCGAAGTCGGCTTTGAGATCGGCGCGCGAGGTTTGGGATATCGCGTCAGCATCCTTCCGCCAGGCAATCGTTTCTGTCCGCTGCACGGCCACGCGCGCGAGGAAGAGCTCTTCTACGTTATCGAGGGCGAGCCGAGCGTGCGAATGTCGTCGGGGACGATCCAGTGCCGAAAAGGCGATTTTATCGCCCTGCCGGTTGGCGAGAGCGGAACGCACCAGCTCGTCAACGAGAGCGACGCACCGGCAACCGTGCTGCTCCTGGCGCGAAGCGAAGAGTTCGACGCCTGTTACTATCCCGACTCCGACAAGCTGCTGGTCGACGTGAAAACGCCGCTCGATGGGAGAGCCTCAATCTTGGTTGCGGCCCATCCGCAACTCGATTACTTTGATGGGGAGAAGTGACCGACACCCCTCGACTCCGCTCGGGGTAACGCGAGGTCAGGGTGACACGTCGGGGCGCAAGCGTTGCCGCAGGCGCCTCACGGCGTGGCTGTGGATCTGCGAAACGCGAGACTCCGAGACTCCAAGCTCCGTCTTGATCGCCTTGAGCGCGATGCCCTCAAAGTAGTAGCGGCGGATTACGACCCGCTCCTGCGGCGGAAGCGACTCGACCGCTCGCGCCAACTCGGCGCGCAGCTCGGCGCGTTCGATTTCCAGCGCAACGTCGCTCTCCGCGTCTTCGAGCGTATCGCCGACATAAACCTCGCCCTCAGCCGAACCGGGCAGCGGCTCTTCGAGCGAAACGATGCTGCCGACCGAAACGCGCTGGCGCGCACGATCGAGTTCGTGTAGCGACAACCCTAAGCGCCCTGCAAGCTCGTCGTCGGTCGGAGCGCGTCCGAGCTGGCTCTCGAGTCTTTCGAAGACACGGTCGATCTCGCGAGCGCGCTGGCGCACCGTGCGCGGAATCCAGTCTAACGAGCGCAGGCCATCGAGAATTGCGCCGTTGATACGCGTGATCGCATAGGTCTCGAACTTGACGGCGCGCGAAGCGTCGTACTTTTCGATCGCGTCGATTAGGCCGAAGAGTCCATCGTTGATAAGATCGTTGATATCGACGCTTGCCGGCAGGTTGAGATAGATTCGTCCTGCTACGTACTTGACGAGATGCAGGTACTTATGAATGATCTCTTCGCGTGAGAGCGCGGCCTTAACCACGGCCGGCGATAGTGCGAGCTCCAAAGCGCAACGCTTGTTGGTAGAGATAGAGGCGATCGATCATCGTCCGCTCGCAGTCTTCCTTGAGCAATACCTCGGCGAGCCGGGGAGTCCTCGCGAGCTGTTCGAAGAGTTGACCGAAGCGCCGAGGCCGCCGCTCGAGATAGCGCATGATCTGCACTCGGTGCAAGAGGCGACGTCGAAATCTGCGTCCCGTTGCCGACGCGTAGCGCTCGCTCGCACGCTGAGCGTCGTTGCGTGCACTAACGACGGCGTCGGCTGCAAAGCGTCCGCTCATCGCTGCTTCGAAAATCCCTTCACCGTTGGTCGCATCGACGAAACCGGCTGCAGTGCCGCCAACGAGCACGCCGCCTTCAGCGGCGCAGGGTCGCGGCATTCCTCCGTAGAGCAAATGTCCTTCGGTTTTTACAGCGCGGACGCCAGAATTCGGGTAGAGCCGCGAGCGGACTCGCTGAGTAAAGCTGTCGAGTTCGGTGCGTAGCAGCGCCGCATCGATCTTCCCCATAACGCCCAAGCCGATGGCCAAGTGATCGCGCTTGGGAAACATCCAAGCGACGATTTGACGGCCATCGCGCGCGAGATAGTAGTGCAGCTCCAGCGTTCGATACGCGATCTCGGCCGCAGCCCGATCCAGATACACGCGATACTGTAACGTGGTCAGCAGTCCCTCGCGCCAATCGGCCATCGCAAGGGCTCCAAAGCTGGCGCCTTCGAGTTGCGCCGTTGCACCGCATGCAAAGAAGACGAAGCGAGCCGTAACGCGCCGGCGCACGCCGGCGGCGCGATCGGCGTACTCGACGAGCGTGCGGCCATTCTCGCGACGAAGCGTTCTGAAGAGTGCGCGCGTACGAACTTCCGCGCCCTCGTGTGCCGCCAGATCGGCCAGCACCGAATCGAGCTCCTCGCGCGTGGTCGTATGCCCAGGGCCGAAGGCGACCTCGTACTCGATGGCATCCGCGTCGAAGAGCGCAAGCCGCGGCGTGTCGCAGTGCACGATGCTACGGGGCAAATCGAAGGTCTCGCAAAACCCGGGCCGCAGGCCGGCCGCGCAGACGCGCTTGCACCCAACGACCGAGTCTCGCTCCAGCACCAGGGTAGCAACGCCTCTTCGAGCCGCCTCCCGCGCTGCCGTTGCTCCGGCCGGGCCGCATCCGACGACCAAAAAATCTACGCTCTCCATGAGTCCCACCGCAATAGTACGCGGTTGAACCGCCTATCCATACTCTGTTATCCAGGTTTCGTTCGGAGCGGGCGTGGGAACGCTTCTTAAATCCCACTAGCCAGGAGGGGTGGCCAAATCGGTCATCTTGGCGCGAGTTTCGACAAAAACGGATCGATGCCACTTCCTGGCGGTGCGACAAGGAGTAACGAAACAATGGTACTCGCCAGACAAGGACCTCGGCTACTCGTAGGATTGCTCGCGTTGTCGCTCGGCCTTACGGCTTGCCACAGTGGATCGTCCGCCGGCACGCCGTTCGTACCGCAGAGCAGCGCGGTCTCACAGTCGCAGGTCCCGCTAGACGTCTCTCCCGACCACGGACAACGCGGCGTGATCGTTTCGAGCTGCGGCACGCACATTCGCATCAAGATCGCAGGGATCCTCAATTGCCGGTTCCGCGAATACGGTTACCATGACGGCAAGTTTCGGCTCGACAACGACACGCGTGGGCTGATTCTCATCTCGCCGCACAGCGGAGACAAACACACGACCTTCACAATTACCGGCCTCGTCGTCGGTTCCGGTCACTTCACCGTCAAAGACGATATGGGGCATCATCTCAACGTGCACGTTCGCGTGAGACTTCTCTCGTGAGACTTCTCTAGGGAGGAGACCGGAAGGCGTGAAGCGCTCGTCCTTCGACTGCGGCGCTTCGCGCCTCCGCTCAGGATGACA
>JAFAHB010000039.1 GCA_019237435.1 Vulcanimicrobiota bacterium | reverse complement strand
AAGCCAGTAAAGCGACGCATCGGGATCGCTGGCGCGCACGGATTTGATGAAGGCGCTGATGACGTCGTAATGCATGTCGCCGGCCTTGTCGTATTGCGACCCGCGCCGCTGCATCGCTTCGCGCACCAGCGCCGTATCGACGGGGCGCGCATCGTCGCCGGCCACCGCCGAAGCCGCAAAGTCCAACGCGTTGAGCGCGGCTCGCGCATCGCCGTTGGCCAGTGAGATCAACAGCCGCCGCGCGTCGGCTTCGAGTTGTATGCCGCGCTTCCCGAGACCACGTTCGGAGTCGGCGAGCGCGCGATCGACGATGGTCGCTACGTCGTCGTCCTCGAGCGGCTGGAGCACGAAAACTCGCGCTCGCGAAAGCAGCGCCGAGTTCACTTCAAAGGACGGATTCTCGGTCGTGGCGCCGACGAAGGTTACGGTTCCATCCTCGACGTATGGCAGCACCGCGTCTTGCTGCGCTTTGTTGAAGCGGTGAATTTCATCGATAAAAAGCACAGTGCTTCTGCCGACGCGGCGGCGCGCCGCAGCCTCGCGCACGACACGCCGCAGATCGGCCACCCCCGCGCTCACGGCGGACATGCCTTCGAACTGCGCGCCCGTCGTGCGAGCGATAATTTGCGCGAGTGTCGTTTTTCCGCTGCCGGGCGGCCCCCAAAGTATCATCGAAGGCACCGCGTCGCGCTCAATTGCAATGCGCAGCGCGCGTCCCGGCCCGAGCAGCGCTTGCTGCCCGACGAATTCGTCGAGCGTCCGCGGCCGCATTCGGGCGGCCAGCGGGATCTCCGGACGAGCGAAGTCGAGCACGGCCGCTACGGTGACATGCTTGAAACGGGCTGCGTCACCGGGTTCTTCGGAATCTTGAGCGGACGAGGCGTGGCGAGCCCGCGATGCACCGGGCTGGGGAACTGCATCGTGACGTCACCCTCGGCATGCGCGGTTCCCGTGACCGTATTGTATAGCACTTTGCGCGCATTCATGCTCCGCGCTCCCTGCGTGATATGCACGGCACCTTCGAGCAGCAAAGTATGCTCTAAGTCGTTGAGCGTTCCCGCGTTGGCGTCGACGACGGTATCGGCTTGCACGTAGTGGACGTTGCCTATGGCCTTGTAGATTTTTGCGGCCCCGTCGATTTGCGCCTTATCCGCCGTCAGCGTTGACGGGCTCGGCTCGCCCGACGACGGTTCGCCGGTGAGGCTCTGCGCGCTGCCCTGCGTATCGTGCATGACGACGTGACCGTTGAGATAGAGCACTTGGTGTTTGTAATTCCCGTTCGCGCGGTCCGCGGTAACATCCCCGCCGGCGCGCGTCATGACGATTTTGTCGGGAGTGCTGAAATCGCCGCTCTTGAAGTTAGCATCGAGCGAACTCGCGTGCACGGTCCAGACGCCGAGATCGAACGACGCCGGAGCGCCGCTCGGCTGCGGCGAAGCGGCCGCGCGCGGCGCGGGCTTGGGCAAGCTCCCAAGATGCGGCGAGCGCGGCGGGGCGGCGGCGCCTGCGGATGGCGTCGCCAGCGCGATCACGCCGATGAGTGCGAACATAAGACGAATCATTACTGTTTTTCCTGAGCGAAGTCTAAGGATGCGCGCACCTTTATCGTCGGACGCTCGATCGGTCCGAGCAGCTCGGTAAGCCGCGCTTCTGAAACGGCGCCTTCTCGGAGCAAACGAGCGTGATTGCCGGAAAGATCGACGATGGACGATTCGATATTATAGCGTGTCGGCCCATGCTCGACCAGAAGATCGGCCGGCGGAAGCATCGAGCGGTCGGAGCCGCCGAGATAACGCGGGCCGCCGCGAGGGTTTGCCGTCGTTCCCGCGATCGGTCCGCATCGCTCGAGCAGCGCCCGCGCAAATGGATCGTCCGGTACTCGAAAAGCGAGCGTATCGAGTCCCGCCGCCAGTTCGTCGCTGATGAACGCCGGCTTGCGAATGAGCACGATCACGGGCGCCGGAAGCAGCCGTTTGGCCGCGTGAATCGCCAGCGGATTGTCACGAGCGTACTCGAGAAACTCCTGCGCCGTCGCGACGTGCATCGTCAACGGACGGTGGTCGGGTCTCCCCATTGCAGCATAAACCCGATCGATCGCCTCGTAATCGTATGGATCGCACCCGAGCAGATAGCTCGTATCGTTGGGCATGACAACGGTGCCGCCCGAAAAAATCACGTTCGCCATTTCCTCGGCGACGTCGTAGGCTTTGGCCGCTTCAGCGACGACGACGCGGCCAAAACGCTCGCGAGCCAAGAGTTACACGCGTAGCCTGGCGCCGGTGCCGATCGCGACGCATGAGAGCGGGTCGTCCGCGACGATCGCCGGAACGCCGGTCACTTCCGAGAGAAGTTTCTCGAAGCCGCGGAGCAGCGCACCGCCGCCGGTCAGAATTATGCCGCGATCGATAATATCCGCGGCGAGTTCGGGCGGAGTCTTTTCAAGCACCGCTTTCACGGCTTCTACGATGGCGCCCACCGGCTCCGAAAGCGCCTCGCGAATCTCTTCGCTCGTAATTTTGACCGTTTTCGGCAGGCCGTTGATGAGGTCTCGCCCACGAATCTCCATCGCGAGTTCCTGTTCGAGCTTGTACGCCGAACCAATCTTGATCTTGATCTCTTCGGCCGTTCGTTCCCCGATCATCAAGTTGTAGACTCGGCGGATGTAGCGAACGATCGCTTCGTCCATCTTGTTGCCGGCGACCCTCAGCGATTGCGAAACGACGATGCCGCCCAGCGAAATCACCGCGACGTCGGTCGTACCGCCCCCGATGTCGACGACCATGCTGCCGGAAGGTCCATCGATCGGCAATCCGGCGCCGATCGCGGCCGCCATCGGCTCTTCGATGATCCCGACGTCGCGCGCCCCCGCGAGCTTTGCCGCATCTTTGACGGCGCGCTCCTCGACGCTCGTGATCTCGGCAGGCACGCAGATCGTGACGTGCGGCTTCGGCTTGACAATCGAGGACCACCAAGACCGATCCTTCATCACCTTCTTGATGAAGTATGAGAGCATCGCTTCGGTAACTTCGAAATCGGCGATGACGCCGTCGCGCAGCGGCCGAATCGCCTGGATGTGCGACGGCGTGCGTCCCAGCATCTGCCGCGCCTCTTCACCGACCGCCAGAACCCTGCCGCTGTTGACGTCTTTCGCGACGACCGAGGGCTCGCGAAGGACGATACCCTTTCCCTTGACGTGCACGA
>JAFAHB010000179.1 GCA_019237435.1 Vulcanimicrobiota bacterium | reverse complement strand
TACCTCTTGTTGCGGCGGGGTCAGCGGGAAAGTGCCTCGTAGACTACGCAGGTAACCTCAAGTGTACCGGAACGATCATCGGCGGAGTAAATTCGCAAACACGCCAGCGAACGAGCAGCGGCGGCCATGTCATCGCATACGCCTCGGAATCGACGTCGGCAACAATTGAAGACGTTGGAACGGCGCGTTTGGTCGACGGCGCGGCCAGCGTACCGATTGACGCCGGTTTCGCGTCAACGATCGATCGCAGCCGGCCGTACTACGTTTTCCTGACGCCGCTGGGCGACACGCGTGGACTTTACGTCAGCTCGAAGAGTCCCTCCGGCTTCGACGTGCGCGAAGTGCAGCGTGGACATTCGAGCGTCGGCTTCGACTATCGGATCGTCGCCCGCCCGTTCGGCTTCGGCACCAACCGGTTGCCGCCGGCGCCCGCGCTGCGACGACCGCGGCTGCCCAAACCGCCGACCGCGCAAAGAATCCCATAAGCGTCACCAATGTTCTCATTGGGATCCGCTGTTATTATAGGTACATGGAAAGCACCGGTACCGTAACCGTCAAGCGCGGGCTCGCGCAGATGCTCAAGGGCGGCGTCATTATGGACGTCGTCACGCCCGAACATGCCGCAATCGCTCAGGAGGCCGGGGCCGTCGCCGTTATGGCGCTCGAACGGATTCCCGCCGACATTCGAGCAGTGGGTGGAGTCGCGCGCATGAGCGCGATCGATCTCATTCGCGGCATCATGGATGCCGTAACGATTCCCGTAATGGCAAAAGTGCGCATCGGCCACTTTGCCGAGGCGCAAGTGCTCCAGCAGTTGGGCGTCGATTACATCGACGAATCGGAAGTGCTTACACCGGCCGACGACAAGTACCACGTCGACAAGCACGCCTTCACGACGCCGTTCGTTTGCGGTGCCCGTGACTTAGGTGAAGCCTTGCGGCGCATCGCCGAAGGCGCCGCAATGATCCGCAGCAAGGGGGAGGCCGGCAGCGGAAATATCGTGGAAGCGGTTCGCCACATGCGCGCGATCGGCGATGCGATTCGCGAGCTCAGCGTCGCTCCCGGAGAGGAGCTGGTTTCGCGAGCGCGCGACCTCGGCGCGCCGCTCGAGCTGGTCGCCGAATTAGCAAAGAACGGCAGCCTTCCGGTCGTGCTTTTCTGTGCCGGCGGCGTTGCAACACCGGCCGACGCCGCGCTCATGATGCAGCTCGGTGCAGAAGGCGTCTTCGTCGGAAGCGGCATCTTCAAATCGAAGGATCCGAAGCGCTTCGCGCGCGCGATCGTCGACGCGACGACGCACTTCAACGAAGCGAGCGTGGTCCTGGAAGCATGCCGTTCGCTCGGCATCTCCGAGGCGATGTCCGGGCTCGACATCCGCGCGTTGGACGAAGCGCAGTTGCTCGCCCCGCGTGGCAACTAATCTGTCGTGTCATCCTGAGCCTGTCGAAGGATGACCCGAATAGGAGTTCTTGCTCTGCAAGGCGACGTCGAGGAACACATCGCGGCGTTGCGGCGTGCCGGTGGCGACCCGTTTGAAGTGCGCAATTGTGCCGATCTCGCACAAGCGGACGCGCTCGTGATACCCGGCGGCGAGTCCACGACCGTTATGAAACTCTTGACGCGTTCGGCGCTCGACCGGCCGATAGTCGAACGCGTACACGCCGGGATGCCGCTGTGGGGCACGTGCATGGGCATGATCGTCGCTGCGCGCGACGTCGCCGGTCTCGAGCAGTCCACGCTCGATCTGATCGACATCACCGTGAGGCGCAACGCGTTTGGTCGCCAGAATGAGTCGGTCGAGGTCGAGCTGCCGATCCCAGCACTGGGCGAACCGCCGTTTCGCGCGATCTTCATTCGTGCGCCGTGGATCGAACGGTACGGTCCCAAAGTCGAACGGCTGGCCGAGCGTAACGGACGCGGCGTGATGGTGCGCGAAGGCAGCGTGCTCGCGACGTCATTCCACCCCGAGCTCAGCGACGATCTGCGCGTCCATCGTTATTTCTTGCAAATGATCGTAGATTCGCAAGCGGGAAAGGCGCCTACCGCCGCATAAATTCGGGCTCGGTATGTCTACCCGCGCCGCTTCCCCTAATGCGGAGGCAGGATTTCAAGGGCAGATTCCGCCCGTCGAGCCTTTGCTCAGCGAGGTGATCGCTACGCTCGCGCTCGCGGCGCACGCATATCTCACGGAAGACGAGGGTCGCAAGGCGGACCATCGATCCGCCGAAATCGCGATCGACGTCGCTTCTGCCGCTTTCGAACGCGTGAAAGAAAGATTGGAACCGGATCAGCGGTTAGCGATCACGCAAATGCTAACCGAAACGCGACTGACGTTCGTTCGGAAGCGAGGCACCTGAAAAAGATGCCTCTTTTTAATAGCTCGGGACTTCGCCCCTCGCTTGGCGTTCCGCTCCGCTTTCGGCGCTTGCTGCGCAGCGCCGAAATCTCCGCTCCACGCCCCCACGCTGACTTCGCCGCGTGGGCCCACCTGTTCCACGCCGCATGAGCGAGGTGCTAGTCCTAAACTCGACATACGAGGCGCTCAACGTCACGACGTTTCAGCGCGCGGTCAAACTGATCTTCGCGGGCAAGGCCGAGATGCTCCACGGCCGCGAGCGCATCCTCGCGTCGCCGACCTTCGAAATGCGTATGCCGTCGATCATTCGTATGCTCTACTATATCCGGCGGCCGATGCAGAAAGTCGCGCTGACGAAGAAGAACGTACTGATTCGCGACGACCATGCCTGCCAATATTGCGGTACGCGAGGCGAGCGCATGATGACCGTGGATCACGTGCTCCCTAAGAGCCGCGGTGGCGAATCGACGTGGGAGAACCTCGTTTGCGCGTGCATGTGGTGCAACAACCGCAAGAACAATCGCAGTCCGCAGGAAGCCAATATGACCCTGCTTCGTAAGCCGCGACAGCCCAAGTACATACCGTGGATTCAGATCAAGCGCAACACGCTGCCTGACGAGTGGGGCAAGTTCCTCTTCTTGTACAACGTTTCGATCGACGAGCGCATCGAAGCATAGCAAGCGTCATTCTGGACGTGCCGCTTCAGAATCGGGTCACTCCGTTCGGTGACGTCGTCGCGCTGCCCGGGCGCGGCACGATGATGGGCAATCGCGGAATCTTGCACGACGACGCTCGGCATCTCATTCGTCCGTGGAAGGTTCGGCGTTGGATTGCCTGCGTGCTGGACTTTCGCGGGCGCCATCGCGACGTCATGACGCCCCACCGCTACACCGAGCTGTTCTTTCTCGACGAGACGGCGGCGTTCGCCGCCGGCCATCGCCCCTGCCGCGAGTGCCGATACGCCGATTACCGCCGTTTTGCCGCGCTGTGGGAAGCGTGTCACGGCGCGCCGGCTGACGCCGACTCGATGGACCGAAGGTTGCACGCCGATCGTCTCAACGGCAAGGCAAAACGAACGTACCGAGCGGATCTTGCGACCCTACCCGACGGCGCCTACGTCGCGATCGGCGAAACGGCGTGGCTAGTATGGGGCAGTTGCCTGCACGCGTGGTCGGATTCAGGATACAAAGCGAGCCGGCCGCGCCCGCCGCGCTGCGAGGCGCGCGTGCTGACCCCCCGAGCCATCGTCGCGATCCTTGCGGCGGGCTATCGCCCGGCGGTTCACTTCAGCGTGGACGGAACACGGGCGCCCGCTACGGGCACAAACCAGACCGCATAGCCTCGCGGGTCGAGAATGTTTGCAATCATCGCATCGAAATATGCGATTGCCGTTTCGCGCGAAACCGTCGTCAACTCACCGATCGATTCGGAGTAGCCATCGCGCCACGCTTCGAGTATTGCGGCGAACGTGCGCCGATCGGTGCGTACGGTGTCGACGACGACGTAGTCGACCCGAATATCCTCCATGCCCAGCGCCGTCAGTATGGTGAAGACGTCGCGGCCGATGAATAAGTCCGTTTCGGTTTTCGACCCGAACTGCGCGGGAACGCGATACCAAAAATCGCGGGGATCCAGCCCTTGATTCGCTTGAAACTCCAGCATCCCGTAATCCTCGGGAATGAGATGCAGATAGCCGCCGGGCCGCGTAACGCGAGCTAGCTCGGCGATCATTCGATCGGCATGCGGCACCGCATGCAGAACGTGGCGGCATACCGTCAAGTCAAACCGATCGTCGGGAAGCTCGAGCGCGAAGACGTCTTGGTGCTCGAAGCGCAGCCTCGCAGCCAAGCTCGCATAGCGGCTCTGGGCGAGCTCCAGATGATGGTCTACGATATCCACGCCGAGCACCGTCGAGTCGGGAAAGAGGTCGGCGAGCCGTGAGGCGATCTCGCCGGTGCCGCACCCGGCATCGAGAATTCTCGGGCTGGGCGGCAGCTCGTAGCGCCGGATAAACGCCAACTCCTGAGGCCAGATCGCCGCTGCCTGCGCGCTCAGATTTCGAACCATGGACTCGTCGGCCATCTGTCTGGCTTGCGGGTTGAAGTCGGTCACCGACGTACGGTTCGTTGCTCGCGAGGGAAGCTCTGCTCGAAAAGCGCATTCTGCCGGTTGCCTTGGACCAACATCGAACGCCGTACTTTCAAGCGCTGCTCGACTACGTCGATTCCGGCGTGCTGCCGTTTCACACGCCCGGTCACATTCAGGGCGTCGGTATGGATCTTGCCTTCCGCGAGTTCGTCGGCGACAACATCTGCGCGATCGACCTCACCCCGATGCCGGGCATCGACGATTTGCTTCAACCGACCGAGTCAATCAAAGAAGCCCAGCAGCTTGCTGCAGAGGCCTGGGGCTCCGACCACACCTTTTTTCTGATAAACGGATCGACCAGCGGCAATCAGTGCACGATGATGACGGCGCTCGATCCCGGTGATAAGGTTGCCGTCCCGCGAAACTCGCACAAGTCGATGCTCGGCGGCCTCATCATGAGCGGCGCCGCGCCGGTCTATATGCAGCCCGAAGTCGACGAGGAGCTGCGAATGGACCACTGCGTAACGCCGGTTACGGTCGCGGAGACGCTGCAGGCGTATCCCGACGTCAAAGCGGTCTATCTCGTCTCTCCGACGTATTACGGCGTCGCTGCCGACCTGGCGTCGATCGAACGAATCGTGCACGATGCGGGCAAGCTGCTGCTGATCGATGAAGCCTGGGGGCCGCATTTTCATTTTCACCCCGCCCTCCCGCTTTCGGCGACCGCCGCAGGTGCGGATCTTTGCATCAACTCGACGCACAAGATGCTTTCGGCGTTCTCGCAGTGCGCGATGCTGCATCAGAAAGGCAAACGCGTGAGGCTCGATCGGCTCGCGTCGGTGCTCAAGATGTTTCTCTCGACCTCGCCGAACTTGCCGATGGTAGCCTCGCTCGACGTCGCGCGCAAGCAAATGGCGACCGAAGGCGAGACGCTGTTGTCGCGCACGATCGAGCTCGCTCAGGAGACGCGCGCGCGCCTCAACGAGATCGAAGGTATTTACTGCTTCGGTACCGAGCTGTGCTCGCGCAAGGGCGTTTATGCGTTGGACCCGACGAAAATCACCGTCACCGTCACCGGTTTGGGTTATACGGGCTATGAAGCCTCGGAGATCTTGCGCCGGCGGCACAACATTCAGGTCGAACTGGCCGATCTGTTCAATATCGTCGCACTGTTTACGATTGGCACCACGCGGGATGCCGCCGAACGTCTGGTACAGGCTTTTCGCGATATGGCACACGTCGGCCGCGCGCTCGATATGTTCGCGCCGTCCGGCGTTCTCGAGCAGCGGTTGAAGCACGGAAACTTTCGCTTGCCGCCGATTCCTCCGATGCGAATGCGCCCGCGCGAAGCTTTCCTAGCTGCAGCGGAGTTCGTCAACTTTCGCCAATCGGCCGGACGCGTCTGCGCTGAAACGCTCACTCCGTATCCGCCCGGCATACCGGTGATCGCGCCCGGCGAAGAGATCACGCCGGAAATCGTCGACTACGTGCGACTGGAGCTCAAGGCGGGCGTGCGAATTCAAGGTCCGTACGACGACAAACTACGCACGATCCGCGTCGTGAAGGAGTGACCGTGCGACCGGGGAAGTTTCAAACGCACACCCGTGGGGGAATCCGCACGGAAGGCAGGATCAAGTTTGGCGGTCAGAGTTCAATCGGTTTCTCCGAGCTGGGAGCTCTCCCAACTCCTCGACATCTTCCCCCTCGCGATTCGACAAGCGCTCGTCCGTCTCAATAATCTC
>JAFAHB010000166.1 GCA_019237435.1 Vulcanimicrobiota bacterium | reverse complement strand
GCCGGTTCCGTATTGCAGCCCATGGGTGAGCAAACCAACCTTGGCATCTTCATAGCGCTGGAACTGCCCGCCGGCATAGACGGTGATCCCCGAAAGATCCATGAAAGTCGCTCCTTGTGGGCCTGATTGTTGTGCCTGACGGGTGTTTCCACCTTTGGACCGACGGAGCAAAACGGCAGGCCGTTGGGTTAGCGCCCCTAACCCTAAAAGCGTGACGCGAATGGTCATCGCCTCGCTCGCGTTCGCCGCCTTGGCGGCGACGCCGACGCAAGCGCAATCGCTGACCGACCCCTATCAGATCTTCGCCCGCGCGCGAGAGTACTGGCTTCAACAGCATTATCCGGCGATGCTCGAGTACACCGTTGCCGTGAGCGTGCTCGAAGCCGGGTCGCTCAAGACCGAGCGTTATTGGAGTGCCTACGACTCGTCGGCCCAAGAGATCGCGGTTGATTCGGTCAGCGACTACGAGCGGGCGCATCCGACGTACGCCGCCGGCGGGCTCAATCTGCATTTTCAGATTCCCCTCATACAGAAGGTTTTGGGCAGAGCGCAGCCTCCATCGGATTTTCTGGGCGTACCGCTCCTAGCGCCGAACTACACGTTCGGCATGGCGCAGATTCCGCCAACGAGCTCGGCGACACCGAGCCCAATGGAGATCGTGCGCGACGTGCGCGACGAGTTCCACGATCCCGCGCCGGACCGGACGCCCAATCCGAAGGCTTCGCCCGGCGAACTTCCCATTATAGAGAGGGAGACCGTCTACAATCGCGCGTATCGCGTGACGCTGACCGGCGTCGAATCGACCTACGGCGTCCCCGCATACCACTTGCTCCTGGAAGCGTTGCGCGATCCTTGGCGTTACCGTTTGCAACAACTATGGGTCGACACGCATACGCTCGCGCCGATCCAACTCGTCGAACGCATGAATTTCGTCGACGGTCCTGGCACCGCCGTACCGTGGCGCGTCAGGTTTGCAAACGTCGACGGCGCGCTCTACGTCTACGACGAGACCGCGCTGCGCCCAATGCGCTACAGCGGGCTGGCCTATCCTCAGGCGAGCGTTGCGTTCCAGAATATTCACGCAGTCGAGCAGCTCAGCCGTCCGCCGCCGCCGGTTGCGCCGCAGGCGCCGTTGATCATGAGCGAACCAAGCTTTCCCTAACGGGGACTGCGGCGCTCCTCTCGAATTATTCGCGCGTGAGAAAACCGTATCTTCGCTTGACGCATCCGATGGTGCGAGAAGGCGCGACGTTGCGGCAGGCAGGCTGGGACGAAGCGCTCGACCGTGCTGCCTCCGCTTTGCGTGACGCGCGCGATCGTGACGGCACGCGCACCTTCGGGATGTTCAGCTGCTCGAAGGCGACCAACGAGATGAACTATATCGCGCAAAAGTTCGCTCGCTCCGTCGTCGGCAGCAACAACATCGACAGCTGCAACCGAACTTGACACGCCCCTAGCGTCGTCGGTCTGACGGCGGTCTTCGGGGCAGGCGGGGGCACCAGCTCCTACGAGGAGATGGAGCATACCGACCTGATCGTGCTCTGGGGATCGAATGCTCGCGAGACGCATCCGATCTTCTTTCACCACGTCTTGCGCGGCATCAGAAACGGAGCGAAACTCTACGTCATCGATCCTCGCCGGACTTCCAGCGCGCAATGGGCCGATGGCTGGCTCGGGCTCGACGTCGGTTCGGACATCGCACTCGCAAACGCGATCGGGCGAGAAATTCTCGCATCCGGTTTGGAGAATCGCGACTTCATCGCGCGCGCGACCAGCGAGTTCGATGAATATCGCGACACGGTTGAGCCGTACACCTTGGAGTACGCGGAAAAGGCGACCGGCGTGCCGGTCTCGCTCATTCGCGAACTTGCCCGCGCGTACGCGCTCGCCGAGCGCGCACAGCTCTGCTGGACGCTTGGCATTACCGAACATCACAATGCCGTCGACAACGTTCGCGCCCTCATCAATCTCGCGCTGCTCTGCGGCCACGTCGGACGATACGGATCCGGCGTGAACCCTTTGCGCGGTCAAAACAACGTGCAAGGCGGCGGCGACATGGGTGCCATTCCGAACAAGTTTCCCGGCGGTCAGGACGTCGAAGACCCGATGAGCATCACTAAGTTCGAGCGCGCATGGGGCGTCGAGCTACCGCGCAAGCGCGGCTGGAATCTCACCGACATGTTCCGTGCAATCGAACGCGGCAATCTCGACACGCTCTATGTCATCGGCGAAAACCCGGCACAATCCGAAGCCGATCAGGAACATGCGCTCGAACTCTTGCGCAGCCTCAAGCAGCTCATCGTTCAAGACATCTTTCTGACGAAAACCGGCGAGCTCGCCGATGTCGTCTTCCCAGCGTCGGCAAGCTGGTGCGAATCGGAAGGGACCGTCACGAGCAGCGAACGGCGCGTGCAGCGTTGCCGCAAAGCCCTCGGCCCGCCGGGCGAGGCGCGCGACGATATCGAGATCATGACCGGACTCGCGCGTCGCCTCGGCCGCGATTGGCCCGACTACACGCCCGAACAGGCATGGGACGAGTGCCGCTCGCTCTCAGCTTGGCACGCCGGCATGAGTTACAAGCGTCTCGAGCAGCTCGATGGAATTCCCTGGCCCTGTTACGACGAAGACCATCCCGGCGAACTCTTTCTGCATTCCCGCCTCTGGGAGAAGCCGATCCAAGGTGAGCGAGCGCCGTTTGCCGCGGTCGAACACGGTCCGCCCGTGGAGCCGCTCGACGAGACATATCCGGTACGTCTCACGACTGGCCGGCGCCTCGACTCGTTCAATACCGGAGTGCAGAGCGGCGGCTACATTTCACCGCTGCGGCGCGGAGAAACGCTCGACATCTCACCGCAAGATGCGGCGCGTTATGGCGTTAGGGACGGCGACTCGGTACGCGTTACGTCACGGCGCGGCTCGATCGTCGTGCCCGTCCGCATCGATCCTGGACTGCGCTCGGGCCTCGTCTTTACGACGTTTCACTTCAACGACG
>JAFAHB010000142.1 GCA_019237435.1 Vulcanimicrobiota bacterium | reverse complement strand
GGAATTATGCCGGTCGAATTGTACGCAGCGCCATGAACTCCCAGCGTGGCGTCTTTCAGTACCGGGAAGAACTTCGCCAAGTCTAGCGTGCTTTCCGTAAATCGAAAGTCCGATCCGATTGCCGGAGCCGAAACGGTCGCGTTGAGCAGCGCCTTGAGTCCGTTACGCGGGTTGAAGGGATCGTCGAGCGTGATCGTCTGTAAACTGAGGCCGGTCTGCACCAAATTGTACGGAGCGCCCGTATTGACGTTGGCGATCGACGAAGCCGAGATACCGAACGAGCCGCCGTAATTTTGGGGCGTCGAGCTAATCGGGCTCGGCGTCGGCCCGACGAAGATGTTCGGCTGGTTCCCTTGGAAGTAGTACGGCGACGGAACCGTCGTGTTGTACCGAATTCGCTGGCCGCTCAGATTGAACGAGAGGATGGTATAATCGCTCAAGCGTCGCCCGATGTTGCCTGACGCGCCGTTTGCGCTGGAGACGCTGGTGGCATCGGCACCCGAAATCAGCTGTGAGTTCGTGCTCGAGTAAAGCGTGACGGGAATCGGAATCGCCGAGCTGCTCTTGACCGAAGTGCCGGAGCCGGTAATCCCGTAAATCGGATAGTAGTAGGTCGTATGATTGCTGAAAATCTGCGCGCCCGCGGTGTAGCGCTGGCCCTGCGGCGTATTGGTGAGATAGGGAATGGACAGCGAAAGCTGCGCGATGCCCGCGCGCGCGCCTTCTTGAAACTGTAAGCCCGCCGAGTTTCCGGTTCCGTGGAGGTTGTTGTCGGAGAACCCGAGCGTAGCGTACAGACCGAGCCCGGTGAGGCCGCCCGAGTATCCGAAACCAACCGACGCCGTTGCGGTGCGCTGTTCGGTCACGTGCCATACGAGTGTGACGTCCTGCGGTTTCTTCGGGTCCGGCCCAGGCTTGATGTCGGGTTCGACCTTCGAAAAGAAGTTGAGCGCGTTGAGTCGCTCGTAGTCGTGTTTGATGGCATCGGTGTTGAGCACCATGCCCGGGCGCTCACGCAGCTCGCGCCGAATCACCTGATCCTTCGTACGGGTGTTGCCTGTGATCTCTACCACGGCAATGCGTGCGACGTAGATGTCGTACTTCACGTCGGCCGTCCCGGCTTGCAAGTTAATCGACGAAGGGACGATGCCGCCTTCGAAGTTCCCGATCTCCAGGTGGAAATGGTCTTCGTAGAGCTTCTGCAGCGACTTGTAATCGGCGTCGCGGACGGCGTCGGAGTAGATTCCGCCCGGCTTCAAGGTTAGGTGAGGCAAGAGATAAGGCGGCGGGAGCAGCGGGTCGCCTCCGATGATGATGTGTTTGACGACCAAGCCTTCTTGAATCGTCAACGTCAGCACGCCGGTCTGCGAGTCGAGGTTGATATCCTTGACGTGGGTCGGAACTTGGCCGCCGTAACCGATGCGTTCGTAGTAATTGTTGATCTTCAGAACGTCTTGCTTGAACGTGTTGGTGTTGAAGACTTGTCCGACCGAGAGATCCATGAGCGCTGACAGCGTGTCGCTCGGAACCTTCTGATTTCCGGTAAAGAGAATCTTCGTGATGACGGGGTTCTCGACGACGCGATACGTTATCGCGATTCCCCCCGGACGCTGGCGCACCAGCGGCGGCGCGATGTCCGCGAAGTATCCCAGCGCGTTGATGCGCGCCAAGTCCGCCTGCACGATCCGGGGATCGTAGGGCTGACCGGGGCGCGCGGCGATCACCGACATGATGGTTTGCGTAGGGACGTGAAGGTTGCCGGTCACATCCACCGAGACGATCTTAGGGCCGGCGGATGCGGCGAGGATCGGTGAGAAGCTCAACCCGGTCATTGCGAGGAGCGCCAGCACGGCCACGTGCCGTTGCAACGGCCCCACGCAGCGCCGGGGATCAAACGTCATGTAAAAAAATCGTCCTCAATATTACCACGAGGTCCTCTGTCGGCCTCCGCTTAGCTCGCGCGCGAGCGGGCCGCGCGACCCGGGACGCCTGTTCCGCCCGGCTTACCCCGTGTCCTTGCGCGTTGTGAAAGCCTGAACGTACGTTTAATGGAAGCGACGGCATCGAAGCGCTACTCACCAGAAATGACGCTGATACGTGAGGCTGAAGCCGCTATTTCCGACGAGCGGCTCGGTTGCGAGATAGCCGGCTCCGAATCCGGTCGGGCCTGTCGGTACTTGGAAGAGTTTTGTCGGGCCGGTCTGTACGAAGAAATTAAGCGCCGCGGTCGTTTCGGGATTCGGTTCGACGGTCAGTCCGAACGACTGAGTTTGCGGAATGCCGAACGTGACGGCGTACACGGCGCTCACATATTTGCCAAGCAGACGGCTGGCGGTGAAGCCGACGTTTCCATAGTATCCGAGCGTTAGGTTGATGCTCGATAGCCCGAGTCCTTGACCAAGCGTCGTTTCGAGCGGCGATAATAAACCCGCGGTAAACTGGGCGTTGAGCAGATTAAAGGCCTCTTGTCCCACGGTGATCGAGCTTCGCTGCTGGAGCGCAACGTTTGGAATTGGCGAAACCGCACCGAACGGCGTTATTCCGTTCGGCGCCTGAGGCGCCAACATTGCCTGCCGGCTGTAGCCGATGCCGCTGACGAATCCGCCAAACGGCGCGATCAGGCCGAGGATTTCGCCTTGCGTGTAACCCGGAGGAGTGGACGTTAGATCGATTCGCAGGCCGGCGATCGGGCCGTCCACGCGAATGGTAATCTGCGCGTTGCCATAAGGATTGCGGGCGCGGTCAGGGTCGGGATTCACCACCGATGTGGTAGCGACGGCATGTAACGTCGGTAACACGCCGTCGGCGGCGTTAAAACGAACGTTTCCTTGCGCGACGCGAAACGCCCGATCGAAATACGTCAGCGTTCCGCCGGTCGAATCGAACGTACCGGCAAGCGTCGGAGCCGCCAGCGTACCGCCGAGGTTCACCGAGCCCGCTACTCCAATGTCGAGTCCGGCTCCGTAGCCGCTTCCCTTGACTCGTACGTTTCGGCCGGCCGTTGCCTTGAGATCGAAATCGAGAGGCAGCGGCGGCCCCGCCAATGCACTCGATTGTTGCGCCGCCTTGACGAATCCGGCGAACGCGAGCGTCGCATTGCTCAACGTCGCGTCCCCCGAAAGCAGCGCGTGACCGGCAGCAGGTTTTGCAAGCGCGAGCGAGGCGTCAAGCGTTCCGCTTCCATAGGCTGGAAGATCGAGCTGCGCCCCTCGGGCAAAGCCCCGTAACGATAGCGTCGCGCCCACAGCCGAGAAGCCGTTCGGAAACTGGCCCGTTCCGGACCCTCGAATCGTGCCGGTTCCTACGCGTGCCGAAAAGCTTTGAAGCGCCAGGCTCGTGCGGTTGAAAACCAGCGCGGCGGCGATCTGCGATATTTGCGTGCGCTCGAGATTGCTGACGTACGATCCGTTGTTCAGCGCTACCCGCCCGACGATGATGGGTTGGCGCACCGTTCCGGATAGACCGAGATGGCCGTCAACCATCCCGCCGAGCTTCGTATCGGCTCCGAGCATTCCGTCGAAGATCGCCGGATCGAGACCGAGCACGTCGAGATCGAAGCTGATCGGTTGATCCGGAGCGGCAAAACGAAGTGGCGCAAGCTGAAGCGGCAGCGAACCGGCGAGCGTGGCTTCACCGCGTGTAAAGGTCGCGCCGACATTCGAGAGCACCAGCGCCCGGCGCTCCACGCGTACTTCACCGAAGAGCGATGTTATCGGAACTCCGTACGCGACGACGTCGCTTCCGTCAAAGCCCGCCGACAGCGCGGGCGATTTGTACGTACCTCCGACCTTCAGCGTCGATTCAAACGAGCCCCGGATAGGAACCCTTACCCGCGAGACGTCGTAAACGAGCTGGGCGAGATGATCCGTGCTCGCGTGCACCGCGACATCGAGCGGCGCGTTCGCCCCCAGGCCGAGCGTGCCGGTAGCGCTCGCGGACATTGCCGAGGTCGCCATCTCGGCACGGTCGATGACGATTCGCCCGCCGGCAGAATGGAGCCTGAGATCGGCCCGATCGAGCTCGAGAGGGCCTAGCGTCCCGCCGACGATGCGTGCGTTGCCATGCAGATCGATGTTGGGATAACGGCCGCGAATCGTCGCGTCACCCGACGCGCGGCCGGTGACCGGAAGACTCTGCATTCCCAGCGCAGGCAACCAAAACGAGAGGTCGAGCCGGTCGACGTTGCCGCCGAGGTTAAACCCGGACCGCATTAGGGTTGACTGCCACGCACCCGTTGGAGTCAGCGCGATCGATCCTCGGGCTCGCAGCGTCCCTTCGCTTCCGCCCATCGCGACCGATCCTCTGATGACGTTGCGGGCGCTGGACCACGCGGCCTTGGTGTCCCCGACGGTTAGGTTTCGGTAACGAAAACCGCGGATGTCGATGTCGCCACTCGACGTTATCTCGGCGTTGTGCGATGTGGCCGCGAGCTTCACGCGGCCGATACCGTCAAGCGTATCGCCGGTGTCAAAAAAGTTATCGAAGTCCTCGAGATGCGCATGCGGCGCACGCAAGTCGATGCCGTTTTCGTGCGGACGGGAAACCGCGGTGAAGTACGTCGCGGTGCTGCCGACGAGGACGGAGCCATCGCGAATCGCAACGCCTTTCGGATCCGCAGAAAGCAACGCGCTCGCATCCACGAATGGAAGTCCGTTCAAGTCGCCGGCCGGAACGCCGACCGAGCCCGCGACGCTGGGCGCGAACGTAGGGCCTTCGATATGAAGCCGTGCGTTGAAGGTGCCGTCGGTCATATAGTTGGGAAGATCAAACGAAAGCAAGGTGGGCGCGATCTGCGCAGCCGGGACGCGGGCGTCTAACGAAAGCGTGGGCGAGCCGGAACTCAACGATGCGATGCTGCCGTCGATCGTCGCATAAGTGCCGCCCAGCGCTCCCAAGACGCGGCGCAGTGAAACCGCATCGCCGGAGACGCGAACGTTGCCGTTTCCGGTAAGAGCGAAGTGCGCGATGCGGCCGTTGTCAATTGCGACGGCGCCGTCGAAGGTTGGGATCGGAGAACCTGCTGCGAGGTTTCCCGCTGCGGAGAGCGTTCCCGTTTCCATCGGCAAACCGATTCCCCGAAGCTGCGCCGCTTTCAATCGCTTCGCGACCAGCGCGACGGAATTAGGACCCGCGCTAGCGCCGGAGGGCCCCAGCGGAAATGTGCCCGCCGCGATGACCTCGCCGCCGGCGGCCGCGGCGTCCGCAGAGTAGATGCGCAGCCGATTGCCGGCGATCGCCAGCGTCAAGCTCGCGCGATCGATCGGCACGCCCCTCAACGTCGCGCCCGGCATCGCGAGATTAGAGCCCTGCACGACGATCCGCTCCGGCTCGATCCCGATGCCGACGGTTCCTGCAATCGGCCCATGACCGGTTATCGCGCTTCCGAGAAACGGCTGCAATCCCTCAAACGTCCCGCGGTACGCGCCGTACGCTACGAAGCGCGCGGCCGTGAAGCCGCCCGTTCCGCTAAACGTTCCCCACGGCCCCTGTGCGCGCAAACGATTCAGCGCTGCATTTTGCAGCGAGCCCCCGAAGGCCGCCTCGACGCGGTCGAAATTCACGCCCGCAATCGTTGCTGCGCGGCCGTTCAAACGCCCAGCCATGAGAATATCGTTGCCGGCGCCGCCGCCCGCAAGGCGCATCTCGACCGAACGCGCGTCGACCGGCGGCATCTGCGGAAGCGATATCCCCGGAAACGCCTTATAGCTTGTGGCGCGCATTTGCAATCCGGTAGCAAGCATCCAAAATGCGCTGGTTCCGTCGGGACGGTCGAGGACGTAACCGGCGTCGAAATCGCCGCGCTCGGTGTGAAACCAAAACGGCGCCACCGTCATCGTTCCGTTCGGATCGGCAATGACCAGGGCTGCCAGCCTGGAAACGCCGAGCACCGATGCGGCGCTGCCGACGACGCGAAATCGCAAATCTTCTCCCGTGGCCGAAGCATCGACGACGATTGGTTCGTTGCCCAGCATCTCGTCGAGATACGGAAGATGACTTGCCGGTCCGCTGACGTGGACCGCAAAGTGCGAGTGTAGGCGCCGGCCGAGGTCCATCGTACCGTCGACGCGCACCGCGATGCCGCTGTAGCTTACACGAACCGGCGCGAGCGCCACGACATTGGAATGATAGACGACTCCGGCAGAGAGCGCGCTGAAGGGCAGCGCGCGATACCATGCGCGCGCGGCATCGACGCGTGCAACAATGACCGGGTCGTCGATCGGACCGTGCACCAGAACGCCCAGCCGGGCGGGTCCCGAAATCGGCTGATCGCTTGCGAACGTAAAGGCCTGACGCAACGCCGAAAGGTCGCCCGTTCCGCGCACGCCCAGTCGCAGCTGCGCGCGGCCGGTCAACGCGCCGGTGAAATCGTAACCACCGCCGTCGAGGCGCAACGCGATGCCGGCCAGCGTTGCCCGTGCGTCGCGCACGAAGAATGCGTTGTCGATCACTTGCAGCCGCGCGGTCAGATTTTCGACCGGTGCGGCAAGCGACTGCAGCGCCAATTGCCCCGCGACGACGTCAAGGCTAACGCTCACGTGATAAGCCGGCGCCTGATTCGGAAGGACTCCTAACGCGTAAAGACGCGCGTCCAGGTTGCGCCCCTCGCCGCCGAGGACGCGAAGCGCGGGCGTCTCGGCGAAGTAGTTGCTGAGTGCGCGCACCGGGAAGTACTCCGCTCGTGCACGATGCATCGCGTAACCGGCGATCGCGTCGACTCTGCCCGCGATAGTGAACGGCTCGCGCAGCCGCTCGCGGAAAGCGCCGCGCAGCGCGTACTGCGTGACCGAAGCGGTATCGACCGACGCGTCAGCCGCTATGCCGTCGACCCGCACATCCTGCGCGCTTGCATCGTAAGCCGACGGCTCTCGCAGCTCGATTGCCGAGTCGCGGGCGCGCAGCTGAAAGGCGAGCGGAACGCGGCTGACTCGCGCAGGGGCAGCTGGAGGCGCGACTGCAGGAAGGTTGACGTCGAAATTCCCATTCGCGAATCGGATGAGCGTCAGCTTGGCGCCGTCGATTTCGACACCGCGGAGACCATATCGGTGGCGGCTGCCGGGCAGAAGGTCGCGCAACGCGTAACGTAGCACGATCCGACGCGCCGCGAGCAAGGGCGCGCGTGCGCGCGTGCTTGCTACTTCTACGCCGACGAGTTCGGCGCCATGCCACCCGACGTGGAGCTGCGCGATCCGCGTCGGATATCCGGCGATCCCGGCACTCGCTTCGATGGCAATGCGCACGAGCTCGTGGCGCTTTGCGACCGCGAGCGATGTTATGAGGATGATTGCGGCCAGCAGGCCGAGCGTGATGCCTTTGCGCACGTGAAGCTCTTAGAGGAGTCTATACCTCCCGCGCGCCAAGTTGCCCCGCCGCGCTAAGCGGCTTCTAAAGGAACTGCTAAGAGTAAGCGCAGATCCAGATGCAGGTCTAGGAGACGAGGGCCGAAGTTTACTTCCGCCTGTCATCCTGAGCGAAGCGAGCGTAGTGAGCGAAGTCGAAGGACGAGGCGACACCGAGATGCGCTGGGCCTGCGCTTACTTAGAGGTCGAGGTTTTTGACGCTCCTAGCGTAGTCGAAAATGTACTGCTTTCGCGGCTCGACTTTGTCGCCCATGAGATCGGTAAAGATCTGTTCGGCTTCGACGGCGTCTTCGACCGTAATCTGCTTTAGCCGCCGGTTCCCGACTTCCATCGTCGTTTCGGCCAACTGCTCTGCGTCCATCTCGCCGAGTCCTTTGTACTGCTGAATGACGAAATCTTTGCCGTCATCGCCGACGATCGATTTCAGCTCCGAATCGGTGAAAGCCCACCATTGCTTCTTACCCTTGCGTATGCCGTAGAGCGGCGGTTGCGCGATGTAAACGTGTCCTTCTTCTACCAGCGGACGCATCTGTCGGTAGAAGAACGTCAGCAACAGCGTGCGGATATGCGAGCCGTCGACGTCGGCATCGGTCATGATCACGATCTTGTGGTAGCGGACCTTGTCGGCGTTGACGTTATCCTTGCCGATGCCGGTTCCAAGGGCCGACACCAGCATGCGAAT
>JAFAHB010000240.1 GCA_019237435.1 Vulcanimicrobiota bacterium | reverse complement strand
CGGAGCTTCGTGCGATGATTGAAGGGCTCTCCGTCGACGCGCTTCGCGACGTCGATTCGGTGAAGGAGCACATCCGCAGCGCGCTCGCGGGCGCCGTTTACACCCGAACGAAGCGGCGCCCGATGGTCATTCCCGTGGTGATGGAAGTGTAGCCCTTGTCACCCTGAGCCTGTCGAAGGGCGACAGGGCCTAGCCAAGACCTCGGTCCGCGACAAAAGAGCGGCGATGAAAACCTATTGGGTCTACATGCTGCGTTGCTCCGACGGCTCGTTTTATGTGGGCGTGACAAACGATCTCGAACTTCGCGTCAATCAGCATGAGTTTGGGTTCGATGCGTTTCAAGACTGGCGCGCTACTATTCGGGACGACTTTGCGGCCCTATGAGGCCATGATGCAACGCTCGTCGAATTCGTGCTCGGCGAGGCGCCTTGTCGCCCTTCGACAGGCTCAGGGTGACAAGGGGCCATGCTTCGAGAGGCCCAGGGTGACGCGCGCAATTACTGCGTCGGTGAACTCGGTCGTGGACGCGTGGCCGCCGAGGTCGGCCGTTGCGATGCCGCCTTCGAGCGTAGCCAGCGCGGCGTCGTAGATCGCCGGCGAAGCTTTCGTCGCGCGCGGATCGTCTACGTACGAAAGTGCGGCGGCACAGGCGAGAATCATGGCAAGCGGATTCGCGACATTCTTGCCCTGCAACCGAGGAGCCGTGCCGTGCGGGGCCTCAGCCATGATCGTCGACGGCTTCAACTGATCGTCGAACGAGAGCACGACGGATTCTGCTCCCGCGATGGACCCGAAGAGTTGCATCACCAAGTCGGAGAGACAGTCGCCGTCCCGGTTGAGCGATGGAATGACCAGCGGCTTGTCGCTGGTCGCCGAGAGCAGCAGCGCGTAGGTCGCGTCGATCAGTTGCGGATCGTAATCGACTTCCGGACGGCGCGCGGCTGCGGCGTCCATCTCCTCCTTGAGCATGCCTTCATAAATCGGGCTGACCGTATACTTGGGACCGCCGAAAACCGTCGCGCCGGCCTTCTCGGCATACGCGAAGGCGTACTCCGCAACGTGACGGCAGATCCGACGTTCGATCGTCTCGGTGCGGCAAGCAATCTCGGCGATCCCTTCGCCGCTGCGCCATTCCTTCGCGCCGTATGCATCGCCGACCGCCATGCGCACGACCGAAATCGGCGCGTGTATCCCGCCGATGGGGCGAATGCGTGGCAGGCGCCGTCCGCTGCGGAAAATGACGCTCGCGCCGATTGCTTCGCGAAGGATGCGGTTCGGCGATCCGACGTCATTTTTCGATTCGGGCGTGATCGTTGCGGCCTTGACTCCGGCACCGTGCCGCATGAGCGCATGCGCGGCGTCGAAGACGACGCGATTGGCCGTGGCGCGTCGGTTTACGAGCGAGAGGTCGTATCGATCGAATTGGATGGGAAACCCGATTACCGCCGGTTCCAAAATGCGCATCGCATCGGCGAGCAACTCTTGTCCGGTCTGATCGCCTTCGAGGATGACGAGCGTCGGCGCTGGCAAAATGAACTCCCGCTGTGACGAAGAAGAGATAGATTCCATGGCACGCACCCGCCGAAGGGCGTCTGCGAGGACCCGGCTCAACCTCGAGATTATAGGAATTGCCGCGGTCGCCTTCGCCGTCTTCTGCGGCGTTGCGCTTGCGTTTCCGCATCATGCCGGCGCCGTCGGGAGCTGGACCGCCACGGAACTGCGGGCCTTGTTTGGAGCTTCGGCGCCGCTTTTCCCGGTGCTCGTCGCATTGCTGGGCGCGATCGTTTTCTTGGAAGTCAACGTTCCGCGCATGATGGCTTGGTTCGGCAGCAGCGCGCTCGCATATTTTCTCCTCATCGACGCGATGTTGGGGGCAGGCGGTCAGCGGCGCGGTGGAATCGTCGGCTCGAACATTTGGTGGGCGCTGCACGCGCTTATCGGGAGCGCCGGCGCGTGGATCGTGCTTTGGCTCGCGCTGATCTCGCTGACGCTCTGGCTGACCAATGCCAGCATGAAACAGCTCATCGGCCGCGCGATCGTATTTTTCGGCGGCCTTCGCCCGCCGCCGATCCCACGGCTCTCGAGCTTGCAGGTGGGGTTCCCCCGCGGACATGATTCGCTGCGCGAAGCCTTCGCGCTACCGATTCAACCGATCGTTCCGGTCGAGACCATCGTGGCGGAACCACAAACGCCGGCAGTACACCTTGAAAGTGTCGCCCTGAGCGAAGCCGAGGTGTGTCATCCTGACGAAGAGCAAGAACACGCGCTGGGCCATCCTTCGCCCGTCGACTCGGCTCGGGGTGACGCGCTCGGGATGACACGGGACTTCGACGACTCAAAGCCCTACCGTCTTCCCGATCTCTCGCTCTTTGACGTTCCTCCGAGTCAAGTCGTCGACGAATCCAACCGCGCGCACATCTTGGAAGACACGCTCGCGAGCTTTGGCGTCGGAGCCAAGGTGTCGCACATCGAGCGTGGACCGTCGATTACGCGCTACGAGCTCAAACCCGAACGCGGCGTCAAAATTTCGCGGATTGCGTCGCTTGCCGACGACCTCGCGCTTGCGCTCGCCGCTACGAGCGTGCGGATCGAGGCGCCGATTCCGGGAAAATCGGCGGTCGGCATCGAGGTGCCGAATCAAACCGTTTCGGTCGTCGCGATTCGCGAGATATTGGATGCCGTTCCAAACCGCGGACAGGTGCCGCCGCTTTGGATGGCGCTCGGCAAAGACATCACCGGCCGCCCGGTCATCGGCGACTTGTGCATGATGCCGCATCTGCTCGTCGCCGGCGCGACGGGATCGGGCAAGTCCGTTTGCCTCAACATGATCATTGCGTCCCTGCTCGTGACCGCGACGCCCGATCAAGTGCAGATGCTGATGATCGATCCCAAACGGGTGGAACTGACCGTCTTCAACGGCATACCCCACCTCATCAAAGAGGTCATTGCCGATCCGCGGCTCGCGGCCGGCGCGCTGTTCGAGATGACCAAGGAGATGGAGTCGCGATACGAACGCTTCGCGAAAGCGTCGGTTCGTAAGATCGAGGAGTACAACGCAAAGTATTCGGACGAGCGGCTGCCCTATGTCGTCATCGTCATCGACGAGCTGGCCGACCTCATGCTCGTCGCTCCCGCAAAGGTCGAAACGACGATCATGCGCCTCGCGCAACTGGGGCGCGCAACCGGAATTCATCTCCTCGTAGCGACGCAGCGGCCTTCGGTCGACGTGATCACCGGGTTGATCAAGGCAAACGTTCCCTCGCGCATCGCCTTCGCGGTCAGCTCGCAAGCCGATTCGCGCGTGATTCTCGACATGAACGGCGCGGAGCGACTGCTCGGGCGCGGCGACATGCTCTACCTTCCGATCGACGCGCCCAAGCCGATTCGCGCGCAAGGCGCATTGATCACGGCGTCGGAGGTGACGCGTCTGGTCGATTTTTGGGCGCAGCAATCGCGGCCCGACAACCTCCTCGACGTCGACGTGGTACCGGTGGGCGACGAGGAGTCCCCGCGCCGCGACACCGATCCGCTTTGCTACGATGCCGCGAAGTTCATCATCGAAACCAACTACGCGTCCACGGCGGCCTTGCAGTCGCAGTTTTCGATCGGGCATCCGCGCGCGATGCGGCTCATGAAGCAGCTGGAAGAGTTCAAGGTCGTCGGGCAGCACGAGGGGACGAAGCCACGCAAGATTCTCATCGGATTGCCCGAGCTCGAGCTGATGGCGCCGCGTCTCGGCAAAGGTCAAAGCGCGCAGCAAGATCTCTTTGCCGGTGAAGGCTAAAGCTTCAAGCCGTTTGTACTTGTCGCCGGCCACGGGAATCACCGCGGCTCTTGCCGCCGCGCTCTTTATCGATCTCGGCCTTGCGGTACGCCACGGCGAACCGCCTGCGCTGGCCGCGTGGCAAGCATCGCTCGTCAACCATTCGACGCTGGTTGCGTGGTGGCTGACCTGGTCGTGCTATATCTACGTCTTGGCGCCCATCGCGGTCGGCCTGCTGCTACTTGCGTGGTTGCTCCCGCAGTGGCGGGCGCGGATCATCTTTAGCATCGTTATGCTATTGCTCTGCTGGCGCGGCGCCGATCTGCTGCAACACCTTTTTGCGCGTCCGCGCCCATTCGACTGGGTTGTCAAGCACGAGACCGCCTACTCTTACCCGAGCTCGCACGCGGCGATCGCAACCGGCTTCTACGCGTTGTGGGGGGCGATGCTCTATACGGCGCGGCCGGGGCGAGCGGCGCTGCGCATCGCCGGGATCCTGCTTGCGATCTTCACGGTAGCAATTTGCTGGTCGCGCCTGGCCCTGGGAGCTCACTATGTCACCGACGTGATCGGTGGCGCGCTCTTTGCCGTCGCGCTCGTCGCGACCGGCCTTACGGTCGTACCGGCCGCGATTCTCGGCGGCGCCGTTGGGGGGCGCGCCTCACGCGCGGTGGAATAGGGCCGCGCATGGCTTCCCCCGACCCCGTGCTGATAGAGATCGAGCGCAAGCTCGACGCCGGCGCGGCGCTCTCGATGGACGACGGACTCGCGCTCTATCGCACGCCGGATCTGCATAATCTCGGCTGCATCGCCCGCAAGCAGAAGGAGCGCAAGAGCGGGAAGAAAGTTTTCTACGTTCTCAATCGTTACATCAATTCGACGAACGTGTGTTTCGCGGCGTGCACGTTTTGCTCGTTTGCCGCCGACGAGTTCAAGGAACCCGAGCGGGTCTTTCGGATGACGCCGGATCAGGTTTTCGCCAAGGCAATCGAGACGGGGACGAACTTCAATCAGATTCATATCGTGGGCGGGCACGATCCTCGCCAGCTCTCGCTCGATTACTGGCTGCCGCTCATGCGCCGCTTCAAAGCCGCGCTACCGCACGTGCAGCTTTCGCTCTTTACGGCCGCCGAGATCGAATATATGGCCAAACGCCACCGGCTCTCGTTTCCGGCAATCGTTTCGGCGCTCAAAGATGCCGGACTCGACAACGTCAACGGCGGCGCCGCGGAGATCTTTGCCGAACCGACGCGCGCCAAGATCTGTCCGAACAAAGTCTCGTCGCAAAACTGGCTGGCGCTTCACGAGGAACTTCACCGCCAGGGCGTCGCGAGCAACGCGACGATGCTCTATGGCCACATCGAGTCGCTGGAGGATCGCGTCGATCACTTCATTCGGCTGCGCGAATCGCAAGAGCGCTCTCCGGGGTATAACGCCTTCATTCCGCTGGCATTTCATCCCGACGGCAACGAACTTTCGTATTGCGGCTGGACGACGGGGCTCGACGACGTCCGGACCTTCGCCGTCGCGCGGCTCATGCTGCAAAACTTCGACCACATCAAGGCCTATTGGATGATTCAAGGCTTGAAAGTTTGTCAAGTTGCGCTGCAGTTCGGCGCGGATGATATGGACGGAACGCACGGTTCCACCGATGAGGAGATGATCTATCACTCCGCCGGCACAAGCTCCGGTCAGTACGTTGACGATCGTGAGTTTCGCCGTCTGATAGAAGAGGCCGGTTACGTTCCGGTGCGGCGAAACTCGACGTACGACGAGTTCGCCTGGGACTGGAGCCCACCGAGTGCCTCGTGTCATGCTGAGCTTGTCGAGGCATGACGTCGTGTCGCCCTTCGACAGGGCTCAGGGTGACACGATGACGTTGCGTTGCGGGCGCATCAAGTATACCAACGACTTGCCGATCTACGCTGCGTTCGACGCGGAAGCGATCGAATATCCCGGCACGCTGCACGCCGACACACCGGCACGCTTGAACTCCATGTTGCTGAACGGCGAGCTCGACTTGAGCCCAGTCAGTGCGTTTACGTGGGCCGCGAACTCGAGCGAGCTGGTGCTCTTGCCGGACCTGTGCATAGGCGCTCGCGACGAAGTCATCTCGGTCGTTTTGGTTTCGCCGATGCCGCCGGCGGCGCTAGATAAACAGC
>JAFAHB010000056.1 GCA_019237435.1 Vulcanimicrobiota bacterium | reverse complement strand
GCGAGGTCGCGTCCAGCCTGCGACGCTCATTTTTCGGCTGAGCCACGTCGATCTCGAAAAGCTCGCCCAGTACGTCAGCGCGCATCCGCAGGAGATGCGCAGCTCGTTGCCGGCGAACGATCGCCGCGCTGAGAACCTCACCGCCGTCGCGGGTCTCTACTCGCTTTGGCAGCGAGCTCGCGACGATGGAATTGTCGACGTGCCGCGCGAGCTCGTTTCATTTTTCGCTTCGCCCTATCCCGACGAGGTGACCGTCAACATGACGCGCGTGGTCGAGGTAGATCCGCTCGACCCCGCGGATTTGACGCGAGCGGAGGTCGAATCGCGACTGCAAGCGATGCAGCTCTTCGATTTTTTTCGCAAGCGCGTCCCGGGGTTCGAAAATGCGCGCATCGCCGCAACCGGCAGCCAAGTGGGAATCCGTGAATCGCGCCGAATCGTGGGGCGCTACACGCTCACGCGTGACGACGTGCTTGCGGGCCGCAAGTTCGACGACGCCGTTGCGCGCAGCGCCTACCCCATCGATCTGCACAATCCGTCGGGCAGCGGGACGACCACGCATCGCTTGCGATCCGGCGAGAGCTACGAGATCCCATTTCGCTGTCTCGTCCCAGTCAATCGGGAGCGACTGCTGGTTGCGGGGCGGTGTATCTCGACGACGCATGAGGCGCTGGCATCAACGCGATTGACCCCGACCGTGATGACGCTCGGCCAAGCCGCGGGAACCGCCGCCGCTCTCGCGTGCGCAAACGGCGTGCGCGCCGGCGACGTCGATACGCGCGAGCTCCGCGCGCAGCTCATCGCCGACGGCGTGTTGCTATGACGGGTGCCCTCGCGGCGGCGAGAGCGTACGGCATAGCGGTGCGCTTCGCCGACTTAGGCGATTGGGGCGACGCCGAGCTGCGAGCGGAGTACGATCCGCGAATTCCCGAGATTCGGTTGAACGTTCGAGTCGCTGCGGTACTATGCGGGCGCGAGCTGCGCGAATTCGTCGCGCTTGCCGTTGGACACGAGCTCTATCATCATCGCGAGCGCATCGGTGACGTCGCGGTGATCCGCAATCGCCGCGCCCGTGAAGCCGCTGCGACGAGTTTTGCGCGCTCGCTCTTGGGTCGTCACGCGTGAGGCTCGTTGCCGGCATCGATGGCGGACAGAGCTCGACGGTCGCGGTCATCGGCAACGAGCGCGGCAGCATCTTGGGGCGCGGCGCCGCCGGACCCGCCGACGAGATCGGAGCCGGCAAAGAGTCGACGCGCCTGCACGACGCACTGCACGGCGCGCTCGATCTGGCGCTTCGCGATGCCGGTCTTTCGCCCGAGAGCCGCTTCGATGCAATCGTGGCGGGAATCAGCGGTTACGACGGACGCGTGTACGGTCAAGCGCCGGCGCTGGCATCGGATCGCGTCGTGCTGCTACACGATACGCCGATCGCGCATGCGGGCGCGCTGGGCGGCCGATCGGGCGTCGTCGTCATCGCCGGAACGGGGTCGGTCGTCTACGGCCGAAACGACGATGGATGGTCGTGCACCCTTGGCGGCTGGGGGTTTCTCTTTGGCGACGAGGGCAGCGCCTTCGCGATCGCGCGTGACGCACTGGCGACGCTGATGCGCGCGCAGGATGAGGGCGACGCGCCGCTCGCGCGCGAAACGCGCGCGGCCTGCGAATTTTTCGGGGTGCCGTCGCTTCGCCGGCTCGTCCACGCCTTCTATAAGCGCGAGATTTCGCGCGACTCACTTGCGCTCTTCGCGTCGGAGGCGATGCGTTTCGAGTCGCTTCGATCGCTCGCCGATCGAGGCGCCGAGCGCCTCGCACTGCTGGCGCGCGCGGCGATTGCGGCGGGCGCGTGCCGGCGCGTCGCGTTCGTCGGCGGAGTCTTCTCCGACGAGCGCTTCGCGCAACGCGTCAGAGCCGGAATCCTTCGGGACGTCCCCGATGCGGAGATCGTCGAGTCGCGCTACGAGCCGGTCTATGGCGCGCTACTGCTCGGTTACCGCGAGCTCGGGCTCGGCGTGAGGGAGTTGCAACGTTGACGCTGCTCGATAACTTGCGCGGCGGACTGATCGTTTCGGTGCAAGCGTGGGCCGGATCGGCGATTGACGATGCTCGCATCATCGCAGCGATGGCTCGCGCGGCCGAGGAAAGCGGAGCCGTTGCCGTTCGAATAGCCGGCGCGCACAACCTGGGGGCGGTGCGTGCAAGCGTCGCGCTGCCGGTCGTCGGATTGATCAAGCGCGAATATCCCGGCTTCGAGCCGTATATCACGCCGACGTTGGAAGAAGTTTGCGCCGTCATCGCGGCGGGAGCCGATTTCGTCGCCTTCGACGCAACGCACCGCATCCGTCCCGGCGGATGCAAGCTCGCCGACTTGATTGCTGCGATTCATGCGCAAGGCCGCTTGGCGCTCGCCGATTGTGCGACGGTTGCCGACGGCGTTGATGCCGTTGCGGCCGGCTGCGACGCCGTTGCCACGACGCTCTGCGGCTACACGCCGGAGACGGCGGAGCGAAAGCTGCCGGCGCTCGATTTCGTCAAAGAACTCGCGGCGCTTGCGTCATTTGTCGTTTGCGAAGGCGGCGTCCGGTCTCCGGCGCAGCTTCGCGCGGCGCTCGAGGCCGGGGCCGACGCGGTCTGCGTCGGAAGCGCAATCACAAACGTCGACTGGCTCGTGCGCGAGTTTGCAGGGGCCGCCGATAGAGGCTCTTAAAAAGGCGGCTGAGGAGCACGATCTTTTGGTTGATAACAGAGCGGAAACCGTCGGACCAGGCCGCGGATTTTGGACTGTCACGGCGATTCTGTCGGTACTATCGATCGCGGCCATCGTCTTCTGGTCGATATTTCCGCTTGAAACCTACCTGCCGGCGGCGATCGTCACCGCGCGTCAGGTCGATTACCTCTTCCGGTTCATGGCGGCGAGCGGCAGCGCGCTTTGGATTTTTGTCGCAGGTTATCTGCTCTACTTTGCGATTGCCTTTCGCGCGAAAGCGGGCGATCCGCCCGACGCGATCGGGGCTCAGATCCACGACAATCACAAACTGGAGTTCTGGTGGACGCTGCTGCCTGCGCTCTTCGTCGTTCTGCTCTCGATCGTCAGCGTTGGAATTTGGTACCGCATCATGCTGGAGCCTCAGAATGGGCTCGTTGTCGAGGCGATCGGCCATCAGTTCTACTTCTCGTTCCGTTATCCGCAGATCAACGGCGAGGTGACCGACGAGATGCATCTGCCGCTCGGCGTGCCGGTAACGCTCAATCTAACCGCGGCCGACGTGATCCATGGGTTCTGGGTGCCGGCTATGCGGCTCAAGAACGACACGGTTCCGGGGCTCGTGACGACGATCAAGTTCACGCCAAGGCTGACCGGGCGCTTCCCGATCATCTGCACCCAGTTCTGCGGCGTGCTTCACAGCGAGATGGACAAACAGGTGCTCGTGATCGAACCGAAGCCCGCGTTCGACAAATGGTACAAAACTTGGCAGCAGAAGAACGCGCACGTTAGCAACGCGTTACCCGCTGCGGGAGGCGGAGCGGTCGCGCTTACGAACGGCAACGCATCGGCCGGTAAGACGCTCTTCGATCAGAAGTGCACGGCCTGCCACAAGGTCGCGCCGTTCAACCAGACTCTCGTCGGGCCCGGGCTTGCCGGGGTGCTCCACGATCCCTCGCACCCGAATCTCGTCAACGGTCAGCCGGCTACGGCGCAGAACGTCGCGGCGATCTTGCAAAACGGTTACACCGGCAGCATGGGTACGATGCCGAACGCGACGGCAAACGGGCTTTCGGCGCAAGACGTCGCAAATCTGGTCGCATTTCTCGATACGCTAAAGTGAGACAAAGTAAAGTATGGCAGTAGCAGCAGTACACGCGGGCGGCATCGCCGACCACATCCACCCCGAACCGCAAGGGTTCGTGCG
>JAFAHB010000199.1 GCA_019237435.1 Vulcanimicrobiota bacterium | reverse complement strand
AAACGCTGGCGAATAGGTTGCCGGTTAAAGCCTAGGCGCGCAACCCAGTCGTCGATGCCGGTGTAGTCGGCATAGCCTGTCATAGTCGCGAGCTCGCGAGCCGTGTAATCACGATCCGGCTCGACGGCGGTTGCGCGTTTCGTCTTACTTCGATTGATTCGAGGGGCAGCGCCGTTGTGCCATTTATCGTAGAGTTCCCGGATTGTTAGCGCGAATCGTTTCGTGCCGCTTTTCGCTCCGCTCGGCAGATCGAAGTACAGTTTCGTATCGCCATCCAGGCAGAACTGGCGATGCGTGTTAAATTCGGCGAGAACGAACCGAGGAAAGGTTACCTCGAGCGTCGTGAGGCGGACTCCGTTGGGCGCAACGGAGTCCAACAACACGCGCGCGTCGTAGGCCACCGCCGAAGAACGCTACTGCTTAACCGCGATACCGCAAGAACGCCGGAACGTCGATGTCGTCCATCGTGACCGGTGCGACCGCGTCGAGGCGCCCGGTGTCGAACGCGTATCCGGACTGTGCGCCGCGATAGCCGCGTCGCGAGCCGAACCCGGCGGCAAGCACGGTCACGCGCACTTTACCGGACATCGCGGGGTCGATCGATGCGCCGAAGATGATCTGCGCCTCGGAATCGACCGCGCGACTGATCATTTCGGCTGCCTCGTTTACCTCGTACATCGCCATATCCGGGCCACCCGTGATATTGAAAATCACGCCGTGCGCTCCGTCGACGGTCGTTTCGAGCAGTGGTGACGCAATCGCTTTCTGCGCGGCGTCCGCGGCGCGATGCTCGCCGCTTCCCTCGCCGATGCCCATCATCGCGGAGCCGGCGTCGCTCATGATGGTCTTGACGTCGGCAAAATCGAGGTTGATCAGCCCCGGTTGCGTGATGAGATCGCTGATTCCGGCGATACCCTGGCGCAGGACGTCGTCGGCGTAGGAAAACGCTTCGTTGAGCGGCGTCTTCTTCTCGATGACCTGCAAGATGCGTTCGTTGGGAATCGTGATGAGGGTGTCGACCTTGGCTTCGAGCTCCGCGATGCCGTTCTCGGCGATCTGCATGCGCTTTTTGCCCTCGAACGCGAAGGGCTTCGTGACGACGGCGATCGTGAGCGCGCCCGATTCGCGAGCGAGCTCGGCGATTACGGGCGAAGCGCCCGTTCCGGTTCCGCCGCCCATGCCGGCCGTGAGAAACACTAAATCGGCGCCTTCGAGGACCAACGAAAGGTCCTCGCGTGATGCTTCGGCGGCTTCCCGCCCCAAAGTGGGATTCGCGCCCGCGCCCAGGCCGCGGGTCTCTGTGCCTCCGATGTGCACCCGATTCTCCGTCAGCGCGCCGCGTAATGCCTGAACGTCGGAATTGACCGCGAAGAAATCGACACCGCTCAAGCCGGCCGCGATCATGCGGTTGACGGCGTTGCAGCCGCCCCCGCCGATGCCGACCACTTTGATCGCCGCTGTGTGTTCGGGTTCGGATGTGGAACGTCGTCCTTCTGCCATTGATTCGGCTTCCTCCCTCATGAGTGTGGTGTCAAAGCTAAGTCCAAAGATCCGCGAGCCAGCGCTGGACTCGGTGTAGCGTCGCGCCGCCGCGCCGGCCATTACGTAGCGCATCCTCACGCTCGCCGTTCGCACCGAAAAGCACCAGTCCGATCGCCGTCGCGTATTGCGGCGCCGCCATCGTATCGGTCAAGCCGCCGATCAAATTCGGCGATCCCGTCCGCACCGGCAACCCGAAGACCTCTTCGGCGATGGACTCGATTCCGGGCAACGCCGCGCCCCCGCCGGTCAACACGACTTCTCCCAGCACCAAGTCCCGCGGAACGTTTTCGACGATTTTCTGTTTTGCCATGCGCAGCGTTTCGAGCACGCGCGGAATCACGATCTGGCGCAGCTCCTCGGTTGAGTGCTCGCGCGTGGCGCGTCCGTCGAGCGTACGGACCTCAAATCGCTCGTCGCGCTGCGTCGCGCCGAGACGCTTCTTGATCTCTTCGGCCTCGGCTAACGTCGTCTTCAGACCGAGCGAAATATCGCTGGTCAGCACGTTGCCGCCGACGGGGATGGTCGCCGTGTAAATCGCGCTGCCTAACGAGTAGACCGCAATGTCGGTCGTTCCTCCTCCGATGTCCAGCAGGACGACACCGACCTGCTTCTCTTCTTCGAGCAGCGTCGCGGCCGAACTGGCGAGCGGTTCGAAGACGATCCCCCGCGCTTCCAGTCCGGCACGCTGAACGCACTTGAGCACGTTGGTGATGAAACTCGTGCTCCCCGTAACGATGTGAGTGTCGACCTCGAGGCGACCGCCCGCCATTCCGATCGGGTCGTTGACGCCTTCTTGGCCGTCAACGGTGAAATATCGAGGCAATGCGTGGATGATCTGTCGGTCGCTTGGCAGGTTAATGATTTTGCTCGCGTCGATCACCCTGCGCACGTCGCCGGCGCTCACCTCTCGATCTTCCCCGGAGACGGCGACGACGGCACGATTGTTGGTGCTTCGGATATGATCGCCGGTTATACCGACGAAAACTTCGTCGA
>JAFAHB010000137.1 GCA_019237435.1 Vulcanimicrobiota bacterium | reverse complement strand
CGCTGCTCTGGATCGGGAGCCGCGAGCTGGTCGTGGGGGGATCGGTGCTCGGCGAGCTGCTCGGCATCGAAGGCGCGCTGCCCGAGATCTCGTACGGCGCCGAGCGCGCGGCCGTCGGAATACTGCACGACGCAATCGGGCGCGGCGTATTGCGCTCCTGCCGCGTCGTCAGTGACGGCGGCATGTTGACCGCGCTTGCTCGGCTAGCTTTCGACGCGATGCTGCGCGGGCGCGCGATCGGCGCTGAGATCGACTTCGGCAACCCGCTGTGCGAAGCGGGCGGGTTTGTTTGCGAGGTGAGCGACGAAACCGAGATTGACTTGACCGGCGCGCTGCGGATCGGCGAAACCGTCGCGGGCTCCGCGTTGGTCGTCAATGGCGTGCGGTTCGATATCGCGCAGTTGTACGAGATTTGGTCGCGGCCGCTCGCGGAGATCTATCCGTGAACGCCCGAATCGCCGTGCCCGTCTTCCCGGGTACGAACTCTGAAGACGAGACGGTTCGTCTCTTGCGCGACTGCGGCGGCAACGCTGAGCTCGTTCATTGGTCGCTCGCCGACACGCTGGCCGGCTACGACGCTTACGTGCTCTCCGGCGGGTTTGCGTATGAAGATCGCGTTCGCGCCGGCGCCATCGCCGCGCACGACCGCATCATGGATTTCGTGATCGAAGGCGCGCAGCAAGGCAAACTCGTCTTTGGAATCTGCAACGGCGCGCAAATTCTTCTGGAGGCGGGGCTCGTGCCGGGTACCGGCGCAGTACGAAGACCGACCGCGGCCTTTGCGAAAAATGCGCCCGAGCCGCACTTCGTCTGCCGGCACGTCTATTTGAAGCTCGCGTTCGAGCCTTCGCGCTGCGCGATTACGGCTGCGTTGCCGCCCGGCGCGCTCGTGCCGGCCTGGGCAGCGCACGTGGAAGGCCGCCTTGCTGCAACGCCGCAGCACCTCGATGAAATCCTTGCCGGCAATCATCTGGCATTCGTATACGCGCACGCTAACGGCGTCGTCGACGATGCCGCCGTTCCCAACGGCTCTGCTCTGCGGTGCGCCGGCTTAGTCAATCGCGACGGCAACGTCCTGGCAATCATGCCGCATCCCGAGCGCGACGGCTGGAACTTCAATCATCTCGATCGATACGACGGCGATGACGTGCTCGCGCCCTCCGGCGGCGCGGCTCTCTTCCGCAGCTTCGTGCAAGCGGTTGCGACAAATGTGTCGTCTGCGAAAGGAGCGTAGCCCGTGCGTCGCTTGAATCCGAGCCGCTGTGCGGTCAACGTTTGCGTATCGGCCATATTGCTTGCCGGATGCGGCGGATCTCAGTCTCCGATCGGCGCTTCCGGCGCGATGCCGCAAAGCGCTGAATCAGGCCCGGCAACTTACCGCCTCGTCTACGGCTTTCATGGCCGTCGAGGATCGTTTCCGTACGCAGGCCTGATCCACGTCAACGGCACGCTGTACGGCACGACCTACGATGGCGGAGCTCACGGTTATGGAACGGCCTTCAGCGTTAGCACGACCGGCACGGAGAAAGTGCTGCACAGCTTCGGCGCCGGATCCGACGACGGTTTGCAGCCCTACGCGAGCCTAATCGATGTGAAGGGCACGCTGTACGGCACGACCCCGACGGGCGGTGCAAATGGAAACGGGGTGATGTTTAGCCTGACGAGAACCGGCGGGGAGAAGCTGATTCACAGTTTCGGTGGACCGTCCGATGGAGTGAACCCCGAGGCGGCCTTAATTGACGTGAACGGCAAGCTGTACGGAACGACTTCCGGGGGCGGCCGCCATTACGGCGGTACGGTCTTTAGCGCAACGACGAGCGGCACGGAAAAAGTGCTGTACAGTTTCGGTGGCGGCTCCGCCGATGGGACGGGCCCGTTAGCAAGCTTGCTCGACGTCGGCGGCACTCTGTACGGCACGACGATCTACGGCGGCGCTAGCGGTCATGGGACCGTCTTTAGCGTGACGAAAGGCGGCACGGAGCGCGTGCTTTACAGTTTCGCCGGCGGCACCGATGGAGCGAACCCTTACGCGAGCTTGATCGACGTGAACGGCACGCTGTACGGCACGACGCTCAACGGCGGTGCGAACGGCGACGGGATCGTCTTTAGCGTAACGGCGGCCGGCGAGGAGCAGGTACTCTACACCTTCGCCGGCGGCTCCGACGGAGCGAACCCGAACGCGGGCTTGCTCGACGTAAAGGGTCTGCTGTACGGCACGACCACGTACGGCGGTGCGCGCGGTTATGGAACCATCTTTAGCGTTACGACGACCGGCATGGAGCAGGTGGTCCACTCGTTTCTTGGTCGCTCTGTCGACGGCGCGAACCCGTACGCGGGCTTGATAAACGCAAACGGCACGCTGTACGGCACGACCCGTATCGGCGGTACGCATCGCAGGGGAGCTGTTTTTGCGTTCACGCCGTAGGGGCCGGCGAGCAGTGGCTATTTCGCTAAAAATCCCCGACAACACGGCGTACACCGCGCTGGCGGCGCTGCGACGGCTTGGCGTCGCAGCAGATCGCATCGAGCGCAGCGAAATCCGTTTCTTCGATGATGACGGCGACGTCGAGTCGCTCGTGCGCCGCATCGAATCCGACGAAACGATTTTCAATCCCAACAAACATCGCTTGACGGTGCTTGACGAAACCATCCCGCGCTGGGGCGAGGTCTGGATCGAACCGCTGGAGCGCACGGCAGGACCCGATGCAGTCGCGTGGCGGCTCTTCGATGCGGACGGCGCGCCGGTCGATCGCGCGTTGCTCGACGCCGCAATCGACCGTCTCTTATGCAATGCGGCGATCGATCGCGCGGTGACGCGCGACACGAGCGACCGGGACAATCGATTCGCGAGCGAGTAATAGCGCTCGATGGACCGGCCGTACACCATTGCGACGCTGGGCTCGCACTCGGCGCTGCAAATTCTCAAAGGAGCGCACGATGAAGGATTTCGTACGCTCGCGGTCTCCAATCGCGACACCGAGCGCCTCTACCGGTCCTTCGCATTCGTGGACGAAGTCATCGTGCTCAACGACTACTCTGAGTTCATGTCGCAAATCGCCGAGCTCGAGAAGCGCAAGGTCATCATCGTGCCCCACGGATCGTTCGTCGCGTACCTCTCGCTTGACGAACACAAGAAGATGACGATTCCCTACTTTGGGAACAAGGCGGTGCTCGATTGGGAAGCGAGCCGCGAGCTTCAGCGCGAATGGCTGTCGCGGGCGGGCCTCAAGCTCCCGCGGCAGTTCCGCAGCGGCGCGGAGATCGACCGCCCCGTCATCGTCAAGCTCTACGGCGCCGCCGGCGGCAAAGGTTACATGTTCATTAGGGACGCGCATCACTT
>JAFAHB010000259.1 GCA_019237435.1 Vulcanimicrobiota bacterium | reverse complement strand
CGCAGGCTGGACGCGACCTCGCTCGTCGCCTTGCTGCGTCGGCACGCCGGCCGATGCGGCCGCCAGCGCATCCGCGGTCGCGTCGATCACGACTTTTCCCCGATAGCCGCGCGGCCCGCCGACCGTTGCAAAGGTCGCGCCGGTGACGTCCGAATCCACGACTTCTGCCGTGAGAAAAAACGCGTGCAGCACCAGCGCGACACCGGCTTCGCGCATCATTTCGAAGAGCAGCGCTTTGTGAACCTCGGGATCGAACGGCGTGATCGTCGATACGTAATCCGAAGAGTCGCGCACGTGTCCCGGGGAAGCGCCTTTACGCATCAAGCGCTCGACCATTTCCTGAGCAATGCCGCCGACGATGCGCTCGGCGCCGGAGTGGAAGGTCATCCACGGGCCGACCATTGCGGCCGTTGCGGTTCCGCCGAGAAAGCCGTATCGCTCGACGAGCAGCGTGCGCGCGCCATGGCGCGCGGCCGCAATCGCCGCCGCGCAACCCGCATTGCCGCCGCCGACGACCAACACGTCGAAATCGGCCATGCAGGCCATTTCCGCGTATCCGAAAATAAACCGCCATGCAAGTTGGAGTCGGCGCTCAAGAGCGGAATTGGGCGATGGCTGCGCACTTGAGTGCGCTCGTCGCCATTGCCGGACTGCCCTTCGGCCGCGTGCTCGGACCGTTGGTCGTCTTTCTCGTGAAGGGTCACGAGTCGGAGTTTGTGAGCGAGCACGCGCGTGCATCGCTGAACTATCAAATAACGGTATCGCTCTTCGCGATCATCGCGATCCTCGTCCTGGCCGCGGTGACGCTGGGCTTGGTCGTGCCGATGACGTCGGCGTCGGACTCGACGGCAACGGGCGTCAGTCTCGCCGCGGTATGGATCGCGCTCGGAGCCGGCGTGTTGATCGTCATCCTGGCCTCGATCCTGTTCATCGTGCTCGGCACGGTTGCGGCCAGCGAAGGACGCCCGTACGTGTATCCCTTCGCCATCCGTTTCCTGCGTTAGCGGCCACGAGGAGGGGCTATCGATGATCATGCAGCGCATCAAGCCGCTTTCTCGCATCCTTGCAGAGGGCAGCAACGAAGAGCAGGGGCTGCGGCGATCGCTCGGTCCGTGGGCGCTTACGGCGATGGGCATCGGCGCCATTATCGGTACCGGCATCTTCGTGTTGACCGGCGTTGCGTCGGCGACACGCGCCGGTCCGTCGTTGACCATTTCGTTCGTCGTCGCCGGCATCGTCAGCGCGCTCGCAGCGCTCTGCTACGCAGAAGTTTCGAGCAAGATTCCGATCTCGGGCAGCGCGTACACCTATACGTACGCGACGATGGGCGAGTTTTTGGCCTGGATCGTCGGATGGGGTTTGGTGCTGGAGTACGCGCTGGGCGCATCGACGGTCAGCGTAGGATGGTCCGGCTACTTTACGTTCATCCTCCACACGCTCTTTAATTTGAATATACCCCAAGCGTGGCAGCACAGCCATTGGGACGCGACACCGGGTATCGCGAACTTGCCCGCAGCGGGCATCATCTTCTTAATTACGGCGCTGCTGGTGCGCGGTACGAAGGAATCGGGCACGGTTAACGCCGTCATCGTCACGATCAAAGTGGCGGTGGTGCTCTTCTTCATCGCCATCGGAATCGGTCACGTTAACCAGGCGAACTATCAACTGCCGCCTGGACCCAACGCCGGCGCCGGCGGCTTTTTCCCATTCGGGTTGGCCGGAATGTTCGGCGGCGCAGCATTCATTTTCTTCGCCTACATCGGCTTTGACGCGGTCTCCACGACGGCCGAAGAGGCCAAGAATCCGGCGCGCGACTTGCCGATCGGCATCATCGGAAGCCTCGTGATCTGCACGGTGCTTTACATCGTCGTCGTTGCGATTCTCAACGGCATGGTGCCGTTCTATACGCTCAACGTGAACTTCCCCGTCGCTTATGCCGTCGATAGCGTTGGGCTCGCGTGGGCGGGCGTGATCATTTCCTTCGGCGCGATCGCCGGTCTCACCACCGTACTGCTCGTCATGATGTACGGGCAAACGCGGGTATTTTACGCGATGTCGCGCGACGGCCTGATTCCGGCGGTCTTCGTGCGGCTGCACCCCGCGTGGCGCACGCCGTGGATCTCGCAGATTTTGTTCGGGCTTTTGATCGCCGCGGCCGGGGCGTTTTTTCCGATCAGCATCTTGGGATCGCTTACGAATATGGGCACGCTCGCCGCGTTCGTCCTCGTGTCGATTGCCGTGCCGGCCTTACGCAAGCGACATCCCGAAATGCAAGGCGCGTTCCGGGTGCCGTTCGGTCCGTATATTATCCCGGGACTCTCGGCGATCGCCGCGCTGTTCTTAATCTACTTCCTGAAAGTTGGCAATCCGCTCGTGTGGGGCTTCTTCCCGCTCGTGTGGCTCGGCTTTTTGATCTGGCTCGTGGTCGGATTGATCTTCTATTTCTCGTACGGCCGCATGAAAAGCACCGTTGCGCTCGAGCTGGCCGAGGGCCTTGCGATAAAACAGCCGAAAGTGAATTAGGATTTTGTTCGCGATAGCTTTAGCAGCGGTTTCTCGCGCCGAACGCAAGCGAACCGAAGTCAAAGTTTGACCCGCCTCGGGCATCTTCGAAAATACCCTCGCCAGGGTGGACGCGCGTGGCGGGAGCGACGAACAGCAAGTCACCGTTTTGACCATACAGCGGCTCGGTGATGGTCACCATGAGAATGTGGTTGAGAACGATGTACGAGCCGTAGGGATACTTGAAGCCGCCAAAAACGAGCGAAGCCTGTCCGGTGAGGTCGTTGCCGTTCAGCGTCAGGCAACCGGTGCCGTTGCTGAATTGCGAGTTCGTGATGGTCACGGGCCACGCGCCGACGTAGCTGTGGAACGTTGGGGCAAATATATCGGCGTTGGCGTCGTACCCCTGCGCGACGGCAGGACCGCCTGTGGTGACCATGGCAAGTGCAGCGGCGGCGGCAATCAGTTGCGTAAGGCGCATGGGCCGTTCTCCTTAATAGGTCGCAGAGGACAGTGCTGCCGAGTTTAAGCCGAAATGATAAGAAAAGTCTGAAGCGCGCGGCACTCGGGCGCAAACTACGCTTGGCGCGGCACGACGAGTAGCGCGACGGGTTCGTCGGACGCGCAGCCTTGCGTCTCTTCTTGCGCGAGCGCCGCGCCTTGTTCGGCGCTCGCCAAACCTTCGTACGTCGCGATGCGGTTTGCGCGCAACAGGTAGAGCGCGGGCAGCGCGCGTCCGACGTCGCCGAACTGCGTACCGCTCTCGATCGCATCTCGCACCCGGGCTCCCAGTCGCTCGACGGTCGTAACGGTCACCACGGGATCGCGCAGCGCGAGGCGCACGACCCCGCGATCATCGACGACGCGCACGTCGCGCCGCTCGCGGCGGTGACGGAGTGCCGCCGTCATCGTCGTACGGCGCTGATAGGCCCAAAGCCGCGGCGTGAGCTCGGTCGCCTCGAGCTGGTGGGAATCGGTGCGCAACGATTCGGCCGCCGCAGCGCAACGCTCTTCTTCGCCGCATCGCCGCGGCGCCCAAGATTCCACGAGCGCGGTCGCTCCCGATGCGGTGGCACGGACTTTATTGCGCTGCGCGTCGATCTCGACTTCAATTTCGACCCGATCCGCCGCGGCGCCGGCGGCAATGACGCGGTCGCCGGCCTCGCGGCGTATTCGCGCGATTTCGTGAGGCGCCGGCGCAACGATCGTCCGTTCGACGGAGTCGCGCACGAGCGCAAGGGCGACGCCGATCGGGGCGATCACTTCGGCATCGCGCGCGATCCGATGGGATAGGCCCATGACGCCGGCGGTAAATGGAACCAGCGCGCCGGCGCCTCCGCCGCCGCCGACAAGCGTGACCATCGACGGGTCGAGCTCGTAATCGGTAATCAGCTGCTCGACGGCCGCCCGCAGTTTCGCTGCCGAAAGCGTGAGCGCCGTTCGCGCGAGCGAGGATGCGTCGGTGCCGAGCTCGCGCGCAAGCAACTCGAAACCGGCTTGCGCCGATTCGGCGTTGCCGTGCGCGAACGCATCCGCTGGTACTGTGCCGAGAAAATTCGCGGCGCACGTCGCGGTGAGCGCTATCCGCCGCCCGTCGGGCGCGATCAACGCGGCGTACTCGGGCTGGTCGCGCGGCGTGGGCGCGATGCGCTCTAGCCGCGAGCCGGCGATCGATGCCGGCGCAACGAACGATGCGTACGCGCAGCCGGCGATGTGCGCGCTGCGGGGTCCGACGTCGCTAATACCGTTACGATCCAATCGAAGCATGCTTCCTCCGCCAATGCCCAGCGTGCGGACGTCGAGCGTGCGCAGCATCGTGCGATGGCCGCCGACGCACGCCGCTTGCATCTGCGGTCGCCCTGCGCGAATCGCCGAGCAGTCGGAACTCGTGCCGCCGACCTCGATGAAAATTCCGTCGCTGAGCCGTTCGTAGAACAGCGCGCCGGCGACGCCCGCCGCCGGTCCCGAGAGCAGCGTTAGGATCGGGCGCCGCTCGATCTCGTTCACGCCCATGACGCCTCCGTCGCTGCGCATCACCATCAGCGGTGCCGGAATTCTAGCGCCGCTCACCGCGCTTGCCGTCATGCGCGCGGTTCGCACCATTGCCGGCAAAATCGCGGCGTTGAGCGCGGCGGTTCGGGTGCGTGCGCGCAGACCGTAAGCGCTGCTCACGTCGTGCCCGCTCGTCGCTTCTATGCCGCGCGACTGCGCGTAAGCGACCGCGAACGATTCCGGCGCCGGACGGTCCACGCCGAAACTCTCGCTCGCGGCGATCGCTTCCGCTCCGCAGGCAATCAGGCCGTCGATGCGGGCTCGGACGGCAGACTCGTCGCCGGCCGGCGCAAACGCAAACGCCGGCGCAAAGAGCGAACCACCCGCCAGCCGTACCGCGCCAAAACGCATTTGGCGCTTTGAAAGCCAGCCAACACCATCGAGCAGACCGATCACGCCGACCCGGGCGAGATCGCCTTCCAGCAGCGCGTTCGTCGCCTGCGTCGTGGAGTGAGCGATGAACGCAATGCTCGCGGCATCGACCGTCGCATCCGCGAGCAGCCTTTCGATGCCGGTAACGATACCGGCGGCAACGCCTTCAGCCGCACCGTGGGTCGTGGGAACCTTGATACGCGCCACGAGCTTGCGCGTCTGCGCATCGACCGCGACGACGTCGGTAAACGTGCCGCCGACGTCGATCCCCACGCGCGTCGTTCGCTCGGTCACGTTACCAATCGGCGACGAGCGCATATGTGACAATTGCAAGTTCGACGTATCCGCCGCCGGCAAAGCCGGCGAAGAGCGCACGAAGATCGGTGCGCAAGCGCTCGGCGTCAGGACCCGCAGCCGGCAGATACGAGGCCGACGAAGCGCGCCCTAATAACGCGTCCCGATCGAGCCGCTGTACTGATGAATGTTCGCTGCGCTTCACGCGCCCGGCGGGGAATCGCTCGAAGATCGTTAATGCCCGCAGCCGCATCGCCTCGGTATCGTCAGTCGCGTAAAACCGGACGATCTCACCGTAAGCGCGCGTGAAATCGTCGCGCTCGTCGCGCTCGTATTGCAGTATCGCCGCGCGCCGGCGCGCGATTCGGCGAAACTCGCCCATCGCAGCGGCGGTAGCGAACCAATGAAACGCTTGACACGCTACCACGGCATCGACGCTCGACTCCCGTAGACCTGTGCGCTCCGCGTTGCCGTTATGCCATTGCACCCGCGGATGGAGTGCTGCGGCGGCGCGCATCTGCTCGTTGGGCTCGATCGCGATTATTTTTGGACCGCGATCGGCGAAGAGGCGCGACGAAATGCCCGTCCCCGCACCGACGTCGGCGATCGTCAGCGCTGCGGGGTCCCCGAGCCCCTCGAGTACCGCTTCAATCGCGCCGGCCGGGTAGGACGGCCGAAACGCTGCATACGCCTTCGCGCACCGGCCGAACCGCTGGGTCGAGTTCATGCGGTAAACGGAGCTCCGAGCGTGATTTGCATCGCGCGTCCCGCTCGCAGGACGTCAAAGACGTGCGCCTTTCCGTCGTAGGCGCGACGCTCGGATTGATAGGTGCCGTATTCCCACCAATCGAGTCCATCGATCTTTTCGATCGCGTCGCCCGAGCGCAGTCCGGCAACATACGCCGGTCCGCCCGCGCGAACGAACGCTCGCAGATTGCCGTCATCGGTTTTGAAAAACGCGTAGAAATACGTCGGCTTGTCGCCGGGAAGCGCCGCGACGCCGGTGCCGAAAAGATTAGCGCTGCGAACCGGCTGCGCCGCAGCCCACGCGCTCAGACGCGCGACACCTTGGAGTGCGAGCGCGCGCGCGGCGTCGGCGGCGCATTGTCGCCATTCGCTCTGAGCGAGGCCTTGGGGCCGAGCCGAAGAGTCAGGGCGACAGTGCGCCAAGACTTCGTGATCGTGCCAAACGGCAACGATCCAACCGCCGCAATCCTGCAGACGTAGCCCGATGTCGAGATCGGTACCCTCGACGATCGTGAACGTCGAGGCCGTGACGTATACGTATGCAGCGTATCGCTTCGCGGCGCAATCGTTCGCGTTGGGGTCCTCGTGCACCCGGAGCGCATGCCAAGGGCTGTCCTTGAGCCCGAGCGTGACTGCATCCGCCGCGGTTCTTCCAAGCACGCTTGCGTCGTCGTCGACGCCGATGCGATTGCGTGCCGCGGGGGGCGCGTAGAATCCCGGCAAGGTTTCACTCGCGCGCGCCGGCGTCACAACCGGTGCAAATGGCCGGATGCCGAAGATCGCGGGCGCCGCCAGAACCACCGCAAGGGTTCCGGCAATCGCCACGGCGGTTTGATAGGGCAAGGTACGGCGTGTGATCGCATCGATCGGCACGCCGGTGAAGTTGGCGATCCAAACGTTCGCGGTATTGGTCGGATCGCAAACGTTTTGGACCTGTACGACGGCCATAATTGCGGCGACGAGAATCACCGGCGGCAAGACGTGCGCCGCGTAGAGCGCCGTGAAGATCGCTATCCCGACGCCGAACGGATTGAGCGGGCCGCGGTAGAGCACGAGCGGACTCGCAATGCCAAAGAGCAGAACGTACGCAACCGGATTGCGCAGCCATGCGCCGCCGACGAGCGGCCTCAACGCGACGGCAAACTGCGGCTGTTGCGTCGCCGCAAGCAACATTCCGATGCCCATGAAGAGTACGATAGCGGGAGCGACGTCCTCGACGCCGCGTATTGCCGCAGCGACCAATCGCTGCACGGCTGCGCTGGGGCGCGTAACGGCGACGCCGAACACCGCGGCAGCCAAGAACGCCGGCGCCGCGTCGATCTTCAGCGCATAGTAGAGCACCAGCGGAAGCAACGGCGTAATCAATGCGACGGCCGGAACGCGGGGCGCATTTTCCGGCTCGGCACGCGCCGCCCAGGCCGCATAGGCGCGCTCGCGGCGCAGCGCGATGACAGCGTAGAGCACCAGTGCGGCGGCATCGACGATCGCGAGCACGACCGCGTAGCGGATCAGCTCCTCTCGCGCGACTCCGAAAAAGGTGATGTAGAACGTCCAGTTGGCGATATTGAAGATGAAACCGAGCGCAAAGGCCATGAGAAAAAGCGTCGCGGCGATCGTGCGCGGCACGCCGGCGGTCATCATGATCGGGAGAACGATCGAGCCGATCATGATGATGCCGCCAAGGCCTGAAAGCGCGGTGAAGAGCAGCGCCACGATCGCGCTGAATCCCAACGACAGCGCCAGCGGGTTCTCGCCGCCGTACTCGGCGGCGAGGTCGACGATGCGGCGCGCGATTCCGGTCTCGATGGTGACGCGGCCGAGCAGCGCGCCGAAAATAACGGCGACGTAAAACGGCGCGAGCCGCACCGCACCGCCGGCTACGATCGGCCCGAGTTTTGCGGCAGGCACTCCGGCGACCAGCGCCATGACGATCGACATCGCCGGCACTGCCACGAGTGCCGGCATCCAACGGCGGTACATCAGCACCGCGAAGAACGCAAAAACGATGAGGATGAGAGTTGCTGCCACGCTTCGCCCTTCGACTACGGCGCTGCGCGCCTTCGCTCAGGGCGACACATTAGGGGACACCACGGCGTCGAAGGGCGGCAGCGTGCCGCCACGCGCGTACGATTCCGTCACGCGATACAACGCGTCCGCTCGCTCGATCGCCTTCTGTGCGGCGAGGTGATAACGCTCGAGATTGCTCGCCAGATGGCCGTCGCGGCTCTCGTAAAGCCAGGCGCGGGCATAGAGCGGCGCGAGCTCTTCATACTCGTCGCGCAGCTCCCACATCCAGTATTGACACCAGCGCAGATCGCGTTGGGTCGTTTCGCGATCGGTCGCGGCGTGCTCGCGGGCGTCGTCGTACATCGCGCGAACCTCCGAGGCGATTTGAAACTTCCGCACGAGCGAATCGTACCGCCGCGCAGCCAAGAACATCACGAACGCGGCGTTTGCGTGCAGCAGCGGCCGTGCAAAGTATCGCTCCTCTTCGACCGTTTCTGCCCCAAGCCGCGCGGCCTGCAAAGCGGTGGGCGAGACCTGGCGAGCCGCTGCCGGATAGAACGGATCGGCCCAGAATAGCGCGTCGGTTTGACCGTACGAGTAGCCGTCGGGCTCGAGCAGGCGAAGGACGTCCGCTAAGCGGCCGACGTCGCTGCTGTAGCTTGGGTCGTCGACGCCGAAGAACGCGCTCGGAAAGGCCTTCGAAAACTCAGCCGGCGTGAGATCGTCTGCCTGCCACGCCTGCGCGCCTGCATACAGCACGGGATACCAGGTCCCTTCGTAAAGCGTTTCGCCGTCGTCGTGCCAAACGGTTTGAAAGAGCCCGAGCACCCGCGCGGATTTTCCCTGGGTGATAAAACGACGTTCGTTCTCGATCGCCGCTGCGATGTTCGGAAAGATCTCGTTCCAGTTTCGCGCACCCGGCGCGACCATCTGATCGAAGCCGCCGCGCGCGATCGTCTCGATGTACGGCAGAAACGTCGTTTCGTCGCCGTAGTGCCAGTTAACGACGACCGCGCTGCGCGGAATCAGCTTCATGATTCCCGGGTCGCTTTCGATGCCGTCGTCCCACAACATGATACGAGCGCCCGACGGCGCGATGAGGCGATTCATCGCGACGATGTGGTCCGCGTAGGCTTGCGATCGTCCGCGCTGCGCGACGTATCCCTTCGTTTGCCCGAGCCCAAGCGTCGCCGTCTCGTCCGAGCCGATATGGAAAAACGGCGGCCGGCCGACCGCCGCGAGCTCTTGCGTAACGATGCGCGAGAGATATTCCATCGACAGCGGCGCGTTCGGCGCGAGAAGAAAGCCATGCGGAAGTTCGGCCGCGACGGCGTATCGTTCGAGGCGTAACGTGTTGTGCATGTGCGCGAAACTCTGCTGCTCCGGAATAAGCGCGACGTGGAAGCGCGCCGCGTAAGCCCTCAGGTCGTGCAGCTGCGCGGGCGTGATTCCGTCGAGCGGCGCGGGCAGCGGATCGGTGGGGCTGATGAAGACGTGCTCCATGTACGCCGAGTAGCCGTTCATCTTGAAGGCCA
>JAFAHB010000258.1 GCA_019237435.1 Vulcanimicrobiota bacterium | reverse complement strand
ATCGCCTGTTGATACTCGCCGGCAAGCTCTCAGGAGCGGAAGCGGCGTCGGTGATCCTCCACGACCCTATTCGTAACGACCTCTATTTCGCCGCGGCAACAGGCCCCGCAGCCGATGCCTTGCGGAAGATCCGGATTCCACCTGGGGAGGGCATCGCAGGCACGGTATTCGCCACCTCGCAGCCGAAGCTCGAAAATAGGGTTACCGACCACTATAAAGCGGTCGATGATAAGACGTCATTCGATACGAAATCGCTTCTCTGCGTGCCTTTGTCGTTCGGCGGCAAGAATCTCGGCGTGCTTCAAATACTCAATAAGGCCGGCGGCCAAGAGCCTTTTACCGAGGCGGACGTTGACCTGGCCTGCCGATTGGCAGCACAGGCAGCGATCGCCATTCGCAATGCCGAGCTCTTCGATCGCGTCATAGCATCGAGTGGCCTCTATGGCGCTCCTTCGGCCTGCGCCGACCTAAAACAACGATTGATCGCCGGAAACGCCGCAGCCACGACCGAGCGAGTCAGTGTTCTTTTCGTCGATATGCGCGGCTTCACGCAGCTCTGCCATCTTATCGGAAGCCCGGATCGCATACACGCGAGATTAGGCGAGTTCCTGGGGATACTAATAGACAAAATCTATGCCGCGGAAGGTATCGTCAATAAGGTACTCGGTGACGGCGTCATGGGGATCTTTCGGCACGAAACGTCTGCAATGCGCGCGCTGCGGTGCTCCGTCGACATGGTGAGCGCTTTTGGAGAGCTACACGAAAGATGGACGGAACAAGAAAACGCCGATCTTGATTTCCTGGACATCGGCGTTGGCATCGCGACCGACGACGTCATTCTAGGGGCAACGGGCAATGAGCGCCTACGAGACTTCACCGTCATGGGCACGGCCGTGAATCTGGCGGCGGCTCTTGAGTTCGAAGCCCGCGGCGGTCGACACGTGCTTTGCGATAATCACACCTTCGCCGCTGCCAAAGATGTCATTCTTTCTTCCGAGCCGCCGCAACGATTTAACATTGCTCGCCCAAACCAGGTTGTTACACACTGGTATCGGATACATCAGATTAACTCGCTAAGAATTAAGCATGACGATAATGTAGAAGAAATCAAGGCCATTCGTGGACAACAGCGCCAGCCCCGTATCTTCGTTTCCTACTCTGACAAAGACCGAGATCTCGTGGACGAACGCATCGTCAAACCGCTGGAGGCCGCTCGCTACAACGTGTTCTTCGCTGCGCGGACGCTTGAGGGCGGCCAGTCGTGGAGCGATGAAATTTCACAGGCGCTGCGCGAGGCAGATCGCGTCGTGGTCGTAGTGTCGGCTAATGCGGTACAGTCACGTGGCGTACGAGACGAAGTCCGATTTGCGCTTACGTTACAATCCTCGGATGCGGCGGCGACAAGAATTTACCCCGTTCGATTGGATGAATCGAAGCCGTCTGACATCGACTATCGGCTTGCTTCACTTCAATACCGCAACTTGGACAGCGATGACGCCGTCGCGCAATTCATGCGCGACCTCGAAGCGTTAGTGAGCGTTACCTGAGGCCCGCTTTAGCGGAGAAATCGCTAGTGTGCGGCGGCGAGCGAGTCGGTTTCGAGCTCCAGCGTGGTTTGGGACTTTATCGTTTGATATTGATTCGTGCCTTCGCTGCGTTCGGTCGTATCTTCCGTCACCGACGTTGGAACCGTTTTGTTAAAGTTATAACCGATCGTCGCCGTCACATTTCTCGTGTACGGCCGCGCGGTCGTTCCCTTGATGGTCCGCGATTCGACGACCTTCAAAACGCCGTCGGCATTCGAAGCGATCGTGAAATCGGACACGGTGTCGTAGTTGGGGGTGTTCTGCCGAACTTGCCAGTGCTGCTTCTCATCAATCTGGGTTGGATCGATGAACGTCGGACCAAGGAGGCGCACCAACTCAAGCTCCTCCGGCTTGAGCCTCGCGTTCCGATCGCAAATCAGGTTCGTGTTGCCGAAGACGACGCACGTTGCCGCCGGCATCGAACGCGATCCTTGAGCCTGCTCGCTGACGCTGACGATCAGACCTCGATCGGGTTGCTCGCGAATGACGTCGACGGTAATCGTTCCTTTGTCCTGGGTTTCAGCCGTCGAATCGCTCATTCCTGAAGGCGCGCCCGGCGATCTCATCGTATCGCCGTTGTCGGCGAATCCCGCCGTGTGCATCTCCAAATCGGTTGTCGCTCCCCACGTAAACGAATAGACGAGATGGCGCACCGGTCTTACAGATTGCGTCAACGCGCTCACGGGAATCGAGAACAGCACCGCTCCGACGAGCAGGCACGACACAACGCCGCGCACGCCGGCAACGTTAGGCGGTGCCGCGCTTAAGTCCTTATCGCCGCCGCGGCTATGGCCGCCGCCATTGCAAGCTTGTGGTCGTTGTTCCACGGCGGCCCCATCGCTTTGCGCATCTGTAAGAAATGAGCTTCGAAGTCCTCAACGCGCAACGCCTTGCCTGCCGCCTCGAACACCGTCTTCGCGTCGTACCAGTAGACGGCCCAGCCGCGTGCCTCGGCGGCGGACGCCAAAGCTTGACGATACATCACCCAGTCGGCGACGTTGCGGGCGCGGTAATCTTTGATTCGTTCGGGGATCGTCGGCGGAAGCTGCGGGCAGGTACGAAGGGCGACGCCGAGGACGCGCGGCACCGCCTTCGCCACAGCTTCTAGCGCTCGCGGGGCATGCCTTTCTGCGGAAGCTCGCACCCGCTCTACCAAAGCCACGGCCTTTTCCGGCGGAAGTCCCTGGCCTTGGTGGTGATGCGGAAGCGCCGGCAAGCTATCATCGACAAGTTCGACGCGGCGGCGATCCAGGAGCGTTCCATCGTGCGCTACCGTTACCAGTATCGCCCAGCCGCCGTGGTCCGAGACTCCGACGATGCCGGCGTTCTTTGCCATGGCGCTGCTTAGACGCTAGTAGCGATCCGCGATCTCATAGAGATAATAATTGCTGCCGGAAACTCCCGCCGCATAGATACGCCCGCGCGTGGAGTCGGCTCCAACCGACAGAATATTGGTACCGTTTATCGTTATCGTGCCCAGTAGTTTGCCGGTGTTTCCTTCGCGGACTTCGATGAAGTCTTGCCCCGAACCGATGTAGATGTGGTTGAGCGCTGAATTCACGCCAACGTAAGAGGGGTTGTAGGAGAGAGCCAACCTCTTTTTGATCTTTTCGTTTGCTCCCCCGACGATATTTAGCCCGTCGGCGACTTGCGCGTACAATAGGTTCGTGGCCGCGTCGACATTGTAAACGACCCCAAACGAGGTGCGGCTAAGGTGGAAAGTGTGCGGATTGACTTCAAACGTCTTCCTGCTGTTGTTGCCGTAGAGTCGGCCGGTCACCGGATTCACGGGTGTGATCGGATTCATAACGCCGCCGGTACGGATGGGACCGGCGACAATCTTGTAATTGTCGGCGTTGATAGCCCAAACGGGGTCGCTGCCTCCACCGCATTGAGCCGAGACCCACGCATAGCGGTGCGTCGAATCCACCCAGCTTCCAATCGGGCAAAAGTGCAGCGAAACCGTAGTAATCGCTGAGTGCATGAGACCGGAATACACTTCAACGTTTCCCGCCTTAAGGCCGGCGAGCCAAACGTTGTGTGTTGTCGCGTCGACGTTGTTGGCTCCGCCAAATCCACTGACGCTGTCAACCACCGAAAACGTTTTTCCGTCCACGACCGTCGTGTTGTTTCCCGATAAATTCACTCCCGAACTGACGTAGATTTGATGGATCCCCGAGTCAACGGCTATAACACAACAAGAATTTCCCGCAATCGTAATTTGCTTAATCGCGCTTCGAACTCTGAGCGACGAAGAGCCACCGGGACCTTTGCCGGCGCTCGGCGACAAAGCGTTTGTCATTGACCCGTTACAGCCGGAAACGATTGTAAGCCCAAAGCAAACGCTCAGCACAGCACTGCTCAAACTAAAAATTCGCATGCCTGACCTCGTTTCTCGCGCAGGACCCTAAGGATGCGCCCACTTGCTCGGTTTGTCAATATATGCGCGACGCGCTACTTCTTGTACAACCCCGTAACGCTCGCGGCGGCAAGAATGTGGCCGCGTATGGCAAGGTCGAGATTCTCGACGTAAGCCGATCGCGGAAGCTTTAGCGTCGTGTCGAGCGCATACACCGTAAATACATAGTGGTGCGCTTTACCCGGCGGCGGGCAGGGACCGTCGTAGCCGCGATTCGACTTGCCCAAATAAATCGCCCAATCATTGAGCACTTCCGTGCCGTACTTGCTCTTCTTCGTGCCGGCGTTCTCCGGCAGCTCGTCGGTGGACGGCGAAATGTCGTACATGCCCCAATGCCAGAAAATCGCAGTCGTATCAAGCGTCAGCACCGCAAAACTTTTGGTCTTCTTAGGCGCGCCGGTCCAGCTCAGTTCCGGCGATTCGTTGCCGCCGGAGCAGCCTGCACGGTTGTATACCATACTCGCGGGGACGAAGTGGTTGTTTTTGAAGGTTGCGCTGCGTACCGTGAACGGCGGCGCCGCGTTGGGATTCATCGTCAAGGGAGCGTTCGTAACGCCGTTTTGGATTTGTGGTCCCGAACAGGCGCACACAAACAGCGCCGCCGCCACGGGCCGCAGAAACGAAGCCGAGAATCTCATGCTCCAACCCTCCGAACAGAAACGTTATTTTGGCCGGGGGACGCGCCTGACCTGTAAGGAAAGTCTGAAGACCAGCAATGATCCCCGGCATTTCGCGCAAGGTATTTCTAGCAGGCGCCGGCAGCGCTCTCACGGCCTGCGCCACTCTGCCCGGAGGCGCACCGGAACGTCCGAGCGACGCCTTTACCGCGCGCGGACGAGCGCCGCGAATCGTCATCGTCGGTGCGGGCGTAGCCGGCTTGACGTGCGCGTACCGCTTGCGACAGGCAGGCATCGACGCCAAAGTGTTTGAGGCGAACGACCGCATCGGCGGCAGAACGTGGACGCTGCGTGGATACTTCGCGCAAGGCCAGATCGCCGAACACGGCGGCGAGTTCATCTCGCTCAACCAGCTCGACGTGCAACGTCTCGCCACCGAGCTCGGGTTGCGCCTGGTTAACGTGAACCGCCACGAGCCGGGTCACGACACGTATTTCTTCGGCGGCGCCCGCTACACGGTCGAAGAAGCGCGGGACGACTATTTCGAACACGTTCGCGAACCGCTGCATAGAGCGGCCGAAGCCGCCGGCTATCCAACCACCTACGACCGCTCGACGCCGGCGGGACGAGCGCTCGACCACACAAGCGTCGCCGAATGGATCGATGCGAACGTGCCCGGCGGAATTAGCTCGAAAATCGGAGCGCTGCTAGCCAACGGATGCATCGGAGAGTTCGGCGCCGACCCGGACCGCCAGAGCGCGCTGAACTTGATCTACCTGCTCGGCTTTGAAAAGCGCAATCAGTTCAACATCGACGGCTCGGTCGAGGCGCTGCACGTCGTCGGGGGCATGGATCAGATTGCGACGCAGATGGCCACTGCGCTGACCCCGAGCGCGATACGATGCAATGCTCCGCTAATCGCGCTGCGCGAGCGTTCGGACGGAACGCTGACCTGCGCCTTTGCTTCGGAGCATCGCACGATTGAACTATCGGCGGACTACGTCTGCCTCGCAATACCGTTTACGACGCTGCGATCCGTCGATTTGCGGCGCGTCCCGCTCTCACGTCTGAAACGGATAGCGATCGAACGGCTCGAGCTCGGCACGAACGCGAAGCTGCATATGCAGTTCCGCCGCCGCGTTTGGTACGGAGAGCATCTCGACGGCTCGTCCTACGTGCAGTTCCCGTACGAAGAGTCGTGGGACGTCTCGGCGGCACAGCACGGGAATTATGGGATCCTCGTCGGTTTTCCGGGCGGCCGTCACGGCGTTTTACCGGCTGCCGCGCACGGTCCCGCGCCGGCGGCTATC
>JAFAHB010000194.1 GCA_019237435.1 Vulcanimicrobiota bacterium | reverse complement strand
TGGAATCGGAGCTTTTCCGATGAACTGGCCGCTCGGTAACGGCGACGAGTTCAAGGGCGTGTACGATCGCAGCACGCACACCGTCCATTGCTTCGAACGCGCCGCACACGGAGCGACCCGCGCTGTGGTATCGGTAACCGACGTGCGCGATCCGAAACTGCAAGACATGGTCAGCGACGACGTGTACGGCCGGTTTCGTGAAAGCATCGAGCTGCTCGACGGCGCCGGCGAGCGCTTCGACCGCGCGGCCATGCTACGCGGTAAGACGACGCCGGTCTTTTTCGGAAGCGCGGTGACGAACTTCGGCGTGCAGCTGTTTTTGGACGAGTTCATCGAGATGGCGCCCTCGCCGGGCCAGCGGGCCGGCGTCGAGCCGGCCGACGGCGAATTCACCGGATTCGTCTTCAAGATTCAAGCGAACATGGATCCGCGCCATCGCGACCGCGTCGCGTTCGTGCGGGTCTGTTCAGGCAGGTTTGCGCGGGACATGATGGTGCGTAACGCGCGATCCGGCGCCGCGCTACGGCTCTCGCGCGCGATGCGGCTATTCGCCGACGATCGCGAGTCGCTGGAGAACGCGTACGCGGGCGACGTCGTAGGCCTTGCAAACCCGGGAGCCTTTGCGATCGGCGATACGCTGTACGAAGGAAAACCAGTGCGCTTTCCGGCGATACCGGCGTTTGCTCCCGAGCACTTCGGTGCGGCGCGCAGCGTCGACGTTTCGGGCTATAAGTCTTTCGGCAAAGGGATCTCGCAGCTGCGCGAGGAGGGCGCAATTCAGGTCTTCTACCCGTGGGGAACGCCGCGCACCGAGCCTATCCTCGGTGCGGTCGGCGAGCTGCAATTCGAAGTTGCGAAGTATCGGCTTGAATCGGAGTACAACGTCGAAACGCGGTTCGAGCGGATGCCCTACTCGTTGGCCTTGCACGTCGACGCCGACCGCGAGCACATCGCGCGCGCCCAGCTTCCAAGTAACGCCAAGCTCGTCGAAGATTGGGCGGGGCGCCCGGTTGCGCTCTTCGAGAGCGAATGGAGCGTACGGCTGGCACGAGAGTGGAATCCGCACCTCAACTTCGTGCCGTTCTCGGCACAAACCGGAGAGGAGGCAGTCGCCTAAGTGAACCGACTCGTAGCTGCGCTCGCCGCCGCGGTCCTGTTGGCCGGTTGCTCGTTTCAAAATCGAAACGAACGGGAAGCCGAACGCATCACGCGAGCAGTCATGGCCAACGACCTTCGCCCGGTGCAAGACGACGTCGCGCCGGGCGTGACCATCACGCGCGTGCAGGTGGCCCAATGGTCGGATGAATTGAACTCGCAGGGCAAGCTGCTCTCGATCAAAGAGACGACGGTCAACTGTGCGCCGGGTTGGCACTGCTTCGACACCAAGTTCCAAAAGCACACGTACGTCGAGCACATGCGCTTGGACGAAAAAGGAAAGGTCGTGAACTGGAACTTTCACATGGAGCAGCAGTAAGAGCCGGCGTAACGCCGGCCGACGTCGCTGCGGCCGCGTCGCGCTTGGCCGGCATCGCGAATCGCACGCCGGCCGTTACGTCGCGAACGCTCGACGAACGCTGCGGCGCCGCGCTCTTCGTGAAATGCGAGAGCTTTCAACGCATGGGCGCGTTCAAGTTTCGCGGCGCCTATAATTTCTTATTGTCGCTCTCCTCGGAGGAGCGCGAGCGCGGCGTCGTTGCGTTTTCGAGCGGCAACCACGCGCAAGGCGTTGCGCTCGCCGCGCGTTTGCTCGGCGTTCGCGCTACAATCGTCATGCCCACCGATGCGCCGGCCGTCAAAGTCGCGGCGACACGCGCGTACGGCGCGGAGATCGTCTACTACGAGCGCGAACGCTCGCACCGCGAGGAGATTGCGCGAAGCGTCGCGCGCGAGCGCGGAGCAACGCTCGTGCCGCCCTTCGACGACGCGCGGATCGTAGCCGGCGCCGGGACTGCCGCGCTCGAGTTGATCGAAGACGCAGGGCCTCTCGATGCGTGCGTCGTTCCGGTCGGCGGCGGCGGTCTCATGAGCGGAACGGCGATTGCCGCGCACGGCGTCGATCCGGCGACGGCGATCTATGGCGTCGAGCCGGCCGCCGGCGACGACTTTGCCCAATCGCTTCGGCGCGGAGAGCGCGTTACGACGGGCGTGCCCAGAACCATTGCCGACGGATTGCAGACGACGGCGCCCGGCGAGCTGACGTTTGCGATTGCGCGGGCTCACAAGTGCGCGATCGTGACGGTGACCGATGAGGAACTGCGCGATGCGATGCGTTTCGCATTCGAGCGGATGAAACTGGTCGTCGAGCCCAGCGGCGCCGCGGCGCTCGCCGCGCTCTTGCAAGGCCGAATACCTGGGATTGCCGGTAAGCGCGTCGGCGCGATCGTGAGCGGCGGTAACGTCGACCCCGTTCGCTACGCGGCGCTGATCGGCGCATAATAAACGCCGCCGCCCACTGGGGCGGCGGCGCGATTGATTATCGCCGAACGCTGCTTACATCGAACTCTTGACGATACTTCCGCACGCGACGTACTTGCCAATGTTCGTAGTGCTCTCGTGCACGTTGATGGCGTACGTACCTGCAAGAAGCTGATCGATCGTCACGCCCTTCACGACGGTCGTCAGGCTGCCGTTCGTTACGCCCGGCAAAAGCGGCTTGTACACGTCCCCGAGCTTGGCGCAGGTTCCGTCGTGAATGTGCGCGGGCTGCAACGTGCCCGCGGGCGCACCCTTGAGCGCGATCACGACTTTGAGATCGGGTCCCGTCTGCGTTAGCACCGCGGTTCCGCTTTCACCCGAGCCGTTTTGCTCTTGCAGCGTAACGGTTAAAGAAGAAGTGGCCGCCGCAGCTGAAAGCTGCGTGACCGTTATAAAAGCGAGCGATCCGAGCAACAGGCTTAGTTTCCTCATCTTTGCTCCTTTTACGGTAGAGAGGTCTGGGAACCCGAAGCGTTCGCGCTCTCGAGTGTGCTTACTGCTTCGAGCGCTTGCCGGGTTGGAGCCGCATCGGCACCTTCCACGACGTCAAGCAAGGCTGCGGCCTCTTCGTTGATTTTCGCAAACGCATGGCCGCGTGCGAAGGTGCTGTTTATCAGCGCCACGAGGCGCACGGCAAGCCGATATTGATTTGCGAGCGCTTCCTGCGAAATCGTTACGCGTGGATCCATCGCGACTTCGAGCGGGCGCTCGAGTTGACGGCCGTCGACGGCGAGGCGCACGGTATACCCGCCCGGAATGACGAGGGGCCCTTGGGGTACGCGCGGCGTGTCGTGCGGAACGGCCGAAATCGGCAGATCCTGTTGGGCGTGCGGCGGCGGCTCGCGCAGATCCCAAACGAAGCGGTGCATTCCCGCGCTCGTTCCCAGGCGCACGAACGGGCGCTCCCAGTACGTCGGCTTGTCGAGATGGGCAATCGGCGGCGGCGGCGCGTCATCGCTCGCGTAGGCGCGAACGACGCGGCCGTTGCGGTCGTAGATCGTAAGCACGACGCGGTGCGCCGCACTCGGCAGCGCGTAATCGATGATCGCGCCGTCCGGAGGGTTCTCGCCCATCGGCTCTTCCGGCGGCAGCGGCGTGTCGGTGTTTGTGCTTCGTCGCACGCGGTACGCGCGCTCCGGCGTAAAGAGGTACGCGGCCTTGTCGTCCTTCGACATGCTCGGGGTGACGAGGCCGCGGGCCGACTCGCGCAAAGGCTCGACGTCGTCGAGGATCCAGAAGCCGCGACCGTGCGTCGCAACGATGAGATCGTTACGGTGGACGATGACATCGCGCACCGACGTACGCGGTAGGTCGAGCTGTAGCGGCTGCCACCCTCCACCCGTGTCGAAGGACACGTAGACGCCGTTTTCCGTCGCGGCGTAGAGCAGTCGCGGCTCCAGCGGATCCTGCCGCACCGCATTCACCGGCTGGTTCGGCAAACCGCTCGTCGCGAGCCGCCAAGTTGAGCCGCCGTCGCGCGTCACGTAGACGTACGGTCGCAGATCGTCGAGGCGAAAGCGATTGACGGCAACGAACGCAGTATCGGCGTCGAACGGCGACGCATCGATCTGCGCGATCTTGCTCCATGGGGTCAACACCGGCGGGGTAACGTTCTTCCAGCTTCTTGCTCCGTCGCGTGTGATCCACACCAGTCCGTCGTCGGTTCCCGCCCAAATCGTCCCAGCGCGCACGCGCGACGGCGCGATCGCATAGACGACGCCGCGGTGCATTCCATGCTGCGGATCGTCGCCTTCGAAGGCGCCCCGCACCGGCGGCACGCCGGGATGCGACCGCGTCAGATCGCCGCTGATTTGACGCCAGCTTTGGCCGGAATTTTCGGTTTCGAAGATGACGTTGGCGCCGAAATAGAGGCGCCGCTTGTCGAACGGATCGAAGGCGAGCGGCTCGGTCCGAACCGTGCGGTACTTTTTCGACGGCAACGCGAGCGGCGAGACCTCTTGCGTTTGATCGGCGCGATCGTCGTGCTTTTCGACTTTGCCGCCGAAGGTGATGCCGGGATGGAGCGGATCGGGCACCACGTATCCGTACTCCTGCGCGCCGACGCTATGCCAATCGCGCTCGGTGACTTCGCCCCAATTCCCTCGGCTGATTACGCAGGCCGATCCGCTCTCTTGCTGGCCGCCGCAGATCCAATATGGAAAGCGGTCGTCGGCGTTGACGTGATACATCTGCGCCGTCGGCTGGTTATACCACGAGCTCCAAGCCGCACCGCCGTCGACCGAAATCGTTGCGCCCTGATCGCTGGCGAGCGCGATGATTTTGGGATCGCGAGGATTGATCCAGACGGTATGGTAGTCGTCGCCTCCGGGCGCGCCCTTGATCGCGACCAGCGTCTTTCCGCCGTCGGTTGACCGGTACGTCGAGGTGTTCGTCAGATAGACCGTCCGCGGCTCGCGCGGATCGACCGCGAGCGAGATGAGATCGTCGCCGCGCTGCGCGATCTCGTCGGCATCGTTGACGCGCGTGAAATGCGCGCCGGCGTCGTCGCTGCGATACAGCGCTCCCGCAGCGTCGCCCCTTGCTCCGACGTCGGCATACGCGTAAACGACGTTTGCGTTGCTCGGGGCGACGGCAACCTCGGCGCGGCCGATGCGAGCCGGCAAGCCGCCGGAGAGCCGCGTCCACGTCGTTCCGCCGTCGCTCGACTTGAAAATGCCGCTTCCCTCGAGCTCAAAGGAGCCCCCAATCTCCCACGGCGCTTGTCGCGCCGCCCAGAGCGTCGCATACACGACTTGCGAGTTCTGCGGATCGAGCACGACGTCGAAGCCGCCGACGTTTTCGTTTTCGAAGAGCACGCGCTGGAAGGTTGCGCCGCCGTCGAGCGAGCGATAGATGCCGCGCTCGGCGTTCGGTCCGTACGGATGACCGAGCGCAGCGACGAAGAGCCGGTTCGAATTAGTCGGATCGACCGCCATCGATCCGATCTGCTGCGCGTCGCGTAAGCCGAGCTGCGTCCACGTCGTTCCGCCGTCGATCGATTTATAGATGCCGTCGCCGATCGAAAGGTCCGGGCGTTGCAAACCTTCACCGCTGCCGGCGTAGACAATTCGCGGATCGCTCGGAGCGACCGCTAGCGCACCGATCGAGCCCGTCGGTTCGCCGTCGAAGATCGGCGTCCACGTGCGCCCCGCGTTATCTGTCTTCCAAATCCCGCCGTTGACGGCCGCGATGTAAAAGACGTTGGGCTGATTCGCAATGCCCGCGAGCGCGACGGTCCGTCCGCCGCGCATCGGACCGACGAATCGCCAGTGCATTGCTTGATAGAGCGACGGCGAGACGGTCTGGGCGTGGGCGCCGATTGGCGCTCCAAAAAAAGCGAGCGCAGTGCAGAAGAGCGTAGCCGTTATCTTGTGAGACAATTGACCTTCCTCCGAACACTGCCCGGTGTCGTCCTCGCCGCGCTCACCCCGGCGATTGCGGTCGCGGCCACCATCCTGCCGGATGAAATTACTGCTGATCCGGCCGATCGGATCCTCATCGCCACGGCGGCCGCATACGGCGCGCGATTTATAACGCGTGACCGCGCCATTCACCGTTACGCGAAAACCACGTCGTATCTTCGCTGCATCGCCTGCTGACTAGAGCCGCCGGCCGTTCCGGCGGCCATTCCGGCGTTTCGGCTGGAACGCGGGTCCGACTTTGAAGCTCGATTTATGCGGCAACGACGTGTCGACGTCGTCGCAGCCGATCGGCGTGAAGTCGCGGCAGTCGTTCGGACGCGCGGGATAGATGCCGCAGTAGTAACGGCCGCTGCGCGAGCCCATGAGAAAGACGCATTGGTCGGCGATGTCGTCGCCGACCTTGCGCAGCCAGCCGACGTGATAACCGTCGGCGGACGGACGCTCGACGACGTAGCGCCGCAGCGTCTCCTCGTAGCTCATCCCGAGGTGATCGGCGATGCGCTGCACGTCGGACTTGCTGACGAAAGGCTCGTAACCGCTGCAGCACTCGGCGCAACCCGGCGGGCAAGCCACGTTCTCCGGCATCTCTTTGAGGTGCTTGCGAGCGAGCTCGATGACGCGTCCGATGGCTGCGACGAACACAGGGTCGTCGTTGTACTTGTGGACCCACTCGCGGTGCGTGATCTCGTTGGTGTTGTAATAGCGCGAAGTCTTTTCGTTGAACTCGATCGTGATGTGCTCTTCGTCGATCTCGATTCGGTTGACGTGCTCGAGCGGACGCGCGTCCAAGAGCTCCGGATGGGTCGGCTGTCCCGTCCGCCGCGAATAGTTGCGCAAACTGATGAGGTCGATTGTCTCCATAACGAAACTTCGTTTCCCGCGCCTTGCGGGTACGGCCTTCGCGAAGGGCAAAAGATAGCGGCCATGCGAACGGCTATCGGCGTCGATCTCGGCGGTTCTCATGTGACCGCCGCAGTGGTAGGTGAGGACGGGGCGATCCGTCAGCAGCATGAGGAAGATCTCGAGGACCTCCGCTTCGAAGCGGTGATCGCTGCTCTGGAAGCGACGATCGGCATGGCGCTGCGAGATGCGGGCGACGTCGTCGCCATCGGCATCGGTTCGCCGGGCAATATCGATGCGTCGTCGGGCGCCGTTCTCTACAGCCCGAACTTCGGTTGGGAGAACGCGCCGCTCGGTCAAACGCTGCGTGCAAAGTTCGGGCTGCCGGTATTCGTCGGAAACGACGCGCGTTGTGCGACGCTTGGGGAGCACGCTTTCGGCGCGGGCAAGGCCACGACGGATTTCGTGCTCTTGACGCTCGGAACGGGGATCGGCGGGGGCATCATCGGGCGCGGCGAGCTCCTCCTCGGCAACCGATGGGGTGCCGGAGAGATCGGCCATCACCAAATCCGTCCACGCGACGGCTTCGTTTGCGCCTGCACCAAGATCGGCTGCTTCGAAGCTCAAGCATCGGGAACGGGATTGATTCGGCACACGTTTGCGGTTGCGCCGTCGTTTCCGCGTAGCCCCCTGCTCGACGTTTCTCGCGAGAAGTTGAGCTCGAAAAAGATTCGCCGGGCTGCTCAAGCGGGCGACGGTCACGCGTTGGCCGCGTGGAAGAACTTCATCGGCGACCTCGCGATCGGCCTTGCAAATATCATCGCGTTTGTGAACCCGCAGATGATTGCGCTCGGTGGAGGCGTTTCGACCGCGGGAGACTTCATGCTCGACGCGGTGCGCCCGCAAGTCGACGCGTTAACGACGATGGTCCCGCGTGGAACGACGGAGATCGTCGTGGCGTTGCTCGGTAACGACGCGGGTCAAGTCGGCGCGGCGACGATGGCGCTGCGCGGCGGCTTGGCCGCCGCTTCGGTCGTTGCGGCTTAGCGCGAGCGCCGTCGCGATTGCGGTTCTCGCGGCGCTCGCCGCGGCGCCGATGCGAACGCAGGGTGACAATTCGATTCACAAGATTCGCCACGTCGTCATCATCATGCAAGAGAACCGCTCGTTCGATACCTACTTCGGCACGTTTCCCGGCGCTGACGGAATTCCGATGCGCAACGGTCAGCCGGCAGTCTGTGTGCCGAACCCTGCGCAAGGCAAGTGCGTCTGGCCGTTTTATGACTCCGCGGATCGCAATCCGGGCGGTCCCCACACCGCGGCGGACGCGGCCGACGACGTCGACGGTGGCCGGATGGACGGCTTTGTCCAGTCGGCGCAGCGCGGGCGGCGCGCTTGTCTGGCTCCGAACGCACCGAACTGCGGCGGCGGCGTCGACGTGATGGGATATCACGATGGACGCGACCTGCCGAATTATTGGAAATACGCGCGCGACTACGTTCTGCAGGATCGCCTTTTCGAACCAAACGCGTCGTGGAGCTTACCGCAGCATCTCTTTCTTGTGTCCGAATGGTCGGCCTGGTGTAAGCGCCTCGGCGAGCCGGCCAGCTGCGTCAACGCGCTGGAGGAGCCCGACTATCCGCCCGATTTCCGATCGAACAGTGCGCTGTTTCGCGCTCCCGCTCCGGGCCGACCCGATTACGCCTGGACGGATCTGACCTATCTGTTGCACGCACGTCACGTGAGCTGGGCCTATTACGTGATGACCGGCACGGAGCCCGACTGCGCGAGCGGTGAAGAGAACTGCGCGCCGGTCGCGCAACGAGCCCGAACGCCCGGCATATGGAATCCACTCCCGTATTTCGATACGGTCAAGCGTGACGGTGAGCTCGGCAACGTCCGCGACCTGCGCGATTTCTACGCGGCCGCCGCGAGCGGCACGTTGCCCTCCGTCGTTTGGATCTGCCCGGCGAACCGTTACAGCGAGCATCCGCCGGCGCTCGTGAGCCGCGGCCAAGCCTACGTGACGGGCTTGGTCAACGCAATTATGCGCGGCCCCCAGTGGAGCAGCACCGCCATCTTCTTGAGCTGGGACGATTGGGGCGGCTTTTACGATCACGTCGTGCCGCCGCGTGTCGACCTCAACGGCTACGGTCTGCGCGTGCCCGGGATCGTCATCAGCCCATATGCGCGACGCGGCTTCATCGATCACCAAACGCTCAGCCACGACGCCTACGTCAAGTTCATCGAAGATGATTTCCTCGACGGTCAACGCATCGATCCTAGGACCGACGGGCGTCCGGATCAGCGCCCGACGGTGCGCGAGAGCGTTTCGATCCTCGGCGATTTGCGCCGCGACTTCGATTTCACGCAAAAGCCGCGGCCGCCCGAAATACTGCCCGGTGGGATTTCCCCGTAGCGCGTAACCGCGCGGCTAGCTATACCGCGGCGGCGGTTTGAAGCGCGCGCATCGACGCATCGTCCTGCGCCGGAATCGCCCCTGTTTCGGTGATCGATCGAATGAGCTCGGCGATGCGGCGCGAGCTGCGCCTGGGTGCGACGATCTCTTGGTTGTGGCGAATCTCCGCTAGCCGTTCGGGATTGGAAATCAGCGAGCGTACCGCGGCGACGACTTTTGATGCGCCTTGCAGCGCGATCAAACCCAGTCCGTTGTGGCGTACGAAATCGACGTTGCCGCGCTCTTGGCCGGGAACGAAGTCGTAGACCACGACCGGAAGCTGCGCGGCATTGGCTTCGGCGAGCGTCCCCGGCCCGGCTTTGGTGACGAGCAAATCGACGGCGCGGAAATACTCGGGAATCTTATCGGTAAAGCCAAGCACGTGCATCGGCGTCGGCAAGTTCGGTGCGAGCTCGCGCAACTTCTGCTCGAGCGACTCGTTTCGACCGCAGACGACGACGAGCTCGATAGGCAGCCGTGCGCGTGCGAGCGCGAGCGCCGTCGAGAGCAACTTGCCGCCGCCCTCGCCGCCTGCCATCAACATCACGACGGGCGTTTCGGCCGGAAGCTCCAGCTGCGCGCGAAGATCGGCTTTGCTTCCGGTGACGTCGTCGAACTTGGGATGAATCGGGTGGCCCAGCAGCCGAAGCCGAGAAGGCGGCACGCCGCGGGAGAGCGCGCGCTGATAGACTTCGCGCGCGGGAACGACCACGGCATCGGCCTCGGGGACGAGCCACGACTCGTGAACCTTGCCGAGGTCGGTGATGACCGTTACGACGGGAACGTGCCGCATCTGCGCGTCGTCGCGGGCGCGCAGGGCCGCGTGATTGAGCAGCGGATGAACCGAGACGATCACGTCGGGCTGATAGCTGATGAAGAGATCACGCAACCGCTCGCGGTAGAGCGGCTCGCAGAAACGCACCAGCGCCTTATAGCGGCGACGCCCGTTGGTGGCGTGATAGAGCGCGCCGTAGATCGGGGGCGCGTAACGCAGTGCCATGCTGTAGCCAAGCCCGAGCTGCGTGAGCGGAAAAGCGCAGTGTGCGGCGACGTCCTCGATCCGAGGCTCGTAGCGGAACGGCGATCTCTTCTCTTCCAACGCCGCGGCGATGGCGTTGGCCGCACTGCGGTGCCCGCCGCCGGTATCCGAGATCAAAAGCAGCGCCCGCTTGGTCATTACGTCTCCGATTAGGCTCCGGCAGGCACCCTCCTCGTCGTCCGCCGGCCGGCCTTACGTGCCCGGCGGCTGGTGGGAGCGAGCCATGCCAAGATCGCCCGAGCCGGCGCGTCGTAGAAGCGGAAGATGTCGCCGAACTCGGTATCCGGGTTTCGGTGATGGCCATCGTGGTCCTCGGGCAGCACGATTGCCAGCGGACGCAGGAACCGACGCGCCCACCCGGGCGTGAGCCAACGAAGCTGGGTGGTATGGCGCCACCAGACGTGGAGCTGGCCCAGCACGAGGCCGGCCAGCGCTCCCGGCCAGGAGAGCCGGGCAACGAGCGCGGCAACGACGAGATAGGGAATCGCGCCGAGAAGGCCGTCGAGCAGCACTGCCGGATTGGTCGAAAGAACGGCGTGATCGAAGTACGATCGGCGCCGGTCGTGATGCGTTCGCAAGTGCAGCGTGAACCAGAGATGCTGCGGGACGTGATAGAAGAACGTCGAGGCGAAGTCACCCACGACGAGCGTAACGATGAGAGCGGTCGCAAAAAGCATGCTGGCGGTTATCTCGCTGGGAAGCTGTACTATTAATTCTATATACCACACGAACACCCGTTTTAGTGCAACGGTGCACCTCAGGCGTGCTCTTAACATCGCGTTAAGCTGGCCGTCGCCGGGTGGCGTGGATGCGATCAAGGGCGCGGTCATGCTCCGAGATGGTCCGCCGGTCGCGCACCCGGAGCTGGCTATTGCGCGTGCCATTCTGCGC
>JAFAHB010000288.1 GCA_019237435.1 Vulcanimicrobiota bacterium | reverse complement strand
GCTTGACTTCGGTGCGATCTTCATAGACGTAGCCGGTCCACTGGCCGTTCTTCATGCCCCATTCGGTCCAGCCGTCCATCTTGCCGTTGTCCCACTCGTGGATCGACGCTTGCCAGTCGTGCTTGAGGTCGGGATTATCTTTAAACGTGACGGCGTGGAGCGGAATCGTGATGTCGCCGGGCGGACACGGCGAGCCGCTCGTCATCGGTCGCATCGGCGCCTCGACCGGCGGCGCGCTCGTTTGCGGCGTCGGTGTCGGCACGCCGCAGCCGCTCATCGGCGCGTTGGCGCCGGGGTAGCCCGCGAAGAAATCCTCAAAGCTGCGATTCTCTTGAACGATGACGACGACGTGGGAAATTTTGCCCTGCGACCCTTTGGAGGCGATGAAATCGCTCGCGTCGTGACGCGCGAGCGGAGTCAAGGGCGCGCCGGCGTTGACGGAGTTTGAAGAACAAGCCGCTGCCGCCAGCGCAAGCGCGGCAAGTGTGCAAAGACCAAGCCGTCGGAAAATCATTCCGTGTCGACCGGAGCGTCCGAACGCGGCTCGTGCAAGAAGTGCGACATCGGGTACGGCGCGTGAATCGGTTTGAATGGGCGCGGTGACTGCGAGAAATTGAAAGCATCGTCGAGACTCGTTGCGCGCCCGTCCGTGTAGCCCAGAGGCGTCGCTCCGATGCTGCCGGCCGGCAGACCGTAGGTCTCTTCGATGAAGCGAAGGATGCTGCCCCATTCGTATTGCACGTGCGAAACGTAGCCTTGCTTGGCGTACGGCGAGATGATCAGACACGGCACGCGGATGCCCAGTCCGCGGTAATCGAGCTGCGGCGGCGACGCGTTGTCGTAGGAGCCGCCCCAGTCGTCCCATACGACGATGATGGCGCTGCTCGACCAGTACTGGCTCTCGCCGATCGCGTTGACGACCGACGAAACCCACGACGGCCCAAATGGCTTGTGATAGGTCGGATGATCTGAATCGACGCCGCTGGGCGTGACCCAGCTCACCGACGAGAGGCTACCGTTCTTGGCGTCCAACAGAACGTTGGTCTGCGGAGCCGAGACGTCTTTGTTCCAATCGCTGCCGTAGCCCACGCACCCTGTTGAAGGTGAGTACGACGCGCACCGCACGTACGCGACCGCTTCGAACGGCTCCCAGAAGCCGGCGCCAATGAGCTTGGTTGCATAAATCTTCCACGAGATGCCGGCGCTATCGAGCACCTCCGCAATCGTGTTGAACTGAGTGAAGCACGGATAGCCGCCCCTCCATTGATGCTTCTTGCGGTACGGCTCGGCGGAAACGTACGAACTCTTGGTTCCGGGCGGCGAATCGCAATCGTCGGGCGCGTGGCTGGGGAAATCTACTTCCGCCCTGCCGGGTAGTTGGATGTCGTCCGTGCCGGCGACGAGCGTCAGATGGCCGGTAAAACTGCCGCCAAACTCCGTGGGGAACATTTCGTCGGCAAGTACGTACTGCTGCGCCATCGTCCAATAGGGCTTGACTTCAGTGCGGTCTTGATAAGCGTATGCCCTCCACTGGCCGCGTTTCATGCCCGACTGAGTCCAGCCGTCCATATTACCATTGTTCCAATCGATTAACGACGAGCTCCAATCGTGACCCCCGTCAGGCTCGTCATGCCAGTTGACCGAGTGAAGCGGAATCGCGATGTCGCCGGAGGGGCAAGATGAGGGACTGGTCATCGGTTTTGGGGACGTTTGCGCTAGCGGCAGCGCGCTTGCTTGCGGCGTTGGGGTCGGCACACCGCAGCCGCTCATCGGCGCGTTGGCGCCCGGGTAGCCGGCGAAAAAATCTTCAAAGCTGCGATTCTCTTGGATGATCACGATGACGTGCGAGATCTTGCCTTGAGAGCCGATGCGCGCGTGCAGCCCGGCTTCGCCGCGAACGAGGGGCGCCGGAGGCCCGCCCGTGTCGGCCGAATTGGAGGAACACGCCGCCGCAAGCGCAAGCGCGGTAACCGCAAGCAAGGCAAGCCGCCGGGAAATCATGGTCTGCGCGTGGTTCCAAAGCGTTGCAAGTGACTCCTGTGATGGGAATCTCACGGTGGCCATAGTATTGGGAGACGAATGACTGAGTACGAGGTGACTTATATTTTGCGGCCATCGCTCGAAGAGAGCGAGGTCGAGCAGCGCGCGACAACGATCGGCGAAATCGTGAAAAACCAGGGCGGTGAGGTGACGAACCTCGAGCAGCTCGGCAAGAAGCGGCTCGCTTACGAAATCGACGATGCGCGCGAAGGCTACTACGTGGTAATGCAGTTCAAGAGCGAAGCCGCGGCGTCCAAAGAGCTCGAGCGTCAGCTCAAGCTTCATGAGGACGTACTGCGCGGGCTCGTCGTCAGGCTCGATGCCAAGATGCAGACGCACATGGCGACGCTCGCCGCCGGCGCGCCGCCGCCGGCGCCATCTTGAAATCGCCGACTTTCGGCAATCTCTGTGCCATACAGTTGACACTTTGAAACGATAGCTTCGTCCCATGAGCGCATGCAGCGAAAGAGAGTAAGCAATGGCAGGTTCGTATAATCGCATCATTTTGGTGGGCAACTTGACGCGCGATCCGGAAATTCGATACACGCAGTCCGGCAAGGGCGTCACGAAGTTCTCGCTAGCCGTGAACAATCCGCGCAACAAAGAGGAGACGACCTTCGTCGACATCGTCGCTTGGGATCGCCTTGGCGAGACCTGCAACACGTACTTGAAGAAAGGCTCGAACTGCCTGGTCGAAGGGCGCCTGGTCATCCGCAGCTACGACGACAAAGACGGCAACAAACGCAAAGCCACCGAAGTGGTTATCGATAACATGCAGATGCTCGGCTCGCCGCGCGATCGTGCGGCCACCGGCGACGACGGCGGCGGTTACAATGGGGGCCTCGCGCCGGCTGCAGCCCGAACGGGCAGCGGCGGCGACGCCTTCGGCAGCGACGACCTCGAAGACGAAATTCCGTTCTAGATATCTTAGCGCTGGCGTTATGCGGGTCGCTATTTGCGGCTCCATCGCTCGATGTTCGGGTCGCGCAACTAACGGCGCAACTTACGCCGGTCGAACGGTTGCAGCTCGTTCGCGGCGAGCGCGGCGTACCGGTTCGCAACGGCGTTCGCACTGGGGCGATCGGATCCGCGGGTTATGTGCCGGGCATCGCGCGCCTCGGAATTCCCGCATTGCAAGAGACCGACGCTAGTCTGGGAATCGCAAATCCCAATCGCGTCCGCCGCTTCGATGTGGCGACTGCGTTGCCGTCGGGACTCTCACTGGCATCAACGTGGGATCCGCAGGTCGCGTACAGCGACGGAACGCTACTCGGCGACGAAGCCTGGCGAAAAGGCTTCAACGTGCTTTTGGGTCCCGGCCTGAATCTTGCGCGCGATCCACGCAACGGCCGAAACTTCGAATATCTCGGCGAGGATCCATTGCTCGCGGGAACGCTTGCCGGCGCCGAGATCTGCGGCGTTCAGGACCGCCATGTGATCGCAACGATGAAGCACTTCGCGATGAACGATCAAGAAACCGGGCGATTCGTGCTCTCCGCGGACATCGGCGAGGCGGCGATGCGCGAAAGCGATCTGCTCGCCTTCGAACTGGCGGACGCGCAGGGGCATCCGGGCGCGGTGATGTGCGCGTACAATCGCGTCAACGAGGTTTACGCGTGCGAGAACGGACAGCTGCTCAACGACGTTCTCAAGGGCGCGTGGTCATTTTCAGGATGGGTGATGTCCGATTGGGGCGCGGTTCGTACGGCTCGCGCCGCCGAGGAAGGACTCGATCAAGAATCGGCCGCGGACACCGACCCGGTCGACATTACCGCTTCCGCGATCCCGGCGGCGCGACTGCTCGACATGAACCGGCGCATCGTGCGCTCGATGCTGGCGGTCGGCTTGTTCGACAATCCGCCGCGAAAATCGGCAATCGACTATGGAGCCCACGCGCGCGCCGCCCTCGACGCCGCAGAACGAGGAATCGTCTTGCTGAAAAACGACGGCGCGTTGCCGCTGCGCTCAACGATTGGCCGCATCGCCGTGATCGGCGGCCATGCGGACGTCGGCGTGCTTTCGGGCGGCGGCTCGGCGCAAGTCCTCCCCGTCGCTCACGCGATATCGATTCCGATCGCCGGCGAAGGTCTTGCGCTCTACGACTTATCCTCGCCGCTCGCTGGGATACGCGCGCTTGCGCCGCACGCCGCGGTCAGCTTCATCAACGGGCGATATCCAAGCGAAGCCGCCGCACTTGCCCGCCGCGTCGACGTTGCGATCGTCTTTGCAACCCAGTG
>JAFAHB010000269.1 GCA_019237435.1 Vulcanimicrobiota bacterium | reverse complement strand
GCGAAGCCGCAGCAACCGAGTCACCATCGCATTGACCTGGTCCTTTCGCGCGCTGCCCGATCCTATCAGCGCGCGTTTGACGCGCGCATGCCCGAGCGAATGGACCGCCACTCCGGCTTGCGCGCTTGCTAAGCACAGCACGCCCCGCGCGTGCCCCATCAGCAATGCGGTGCGCGGGTTCTTGTAAGCAGTGTAAAGCTCTTCGATCACGACCAGTTTCGGCTGCGTCTGAGCGATGACTTCGGCGATGCCCGCATGCAACTCGCGCAGCCGCTGTTCGAGCGTCCCCCCTGCGCTGGTAACGACGATACCGGCTTCGATTAGGCGTACGCGACCGCTGGAACGTTCGATCGCGCCGTAGCCGGTCGTGCGCAGCGCGGGATCGATCCCGAGGATGCGCAGCGCTGATTTCGTCAGGGTCGCGGCGTTCCGTTCACGGTTACCGTGAGCGACGAGCCCGGCGCAAGTGGCGTTCCGGCGGGCGGCTCTGTCCCGACCACTTTTCCGTCGGCTCCGACCGCCGTCGTGTATTGCCACTGCGCGACCGAGTATCCATACGCGCGCAAAAGCCGAATCGCGTCCTCGGCCGTCAACCCGACGGTGTCGGGAACTTCGCCGGAGACCGAGAGCATCAGTATGACCGTGGAGCCTTGGGGTACTTGGCCGCCCGGCGGAGTCTGACCGACGATAGTGCCGTTGTTCGCATTTTGCTGTTGGTATCGCACCGCGATTTGGAAGCCACCCTCCGTGAGCGTCCGCCTCGCCGAGTCGTAATCCTGGCCGACCACGCTCGGTAGCGCAACCGTCGGCTCGTCGGCCGCAGGACTCGGAGGGCCGTTCAGCATTCCGGAGTTGACGACGACGCGTACCGTAGCATTGCGATCGACCTTCGTCCCTTGCGCGACGTTTTGCGAGCCGATCGTTCCCGGCGGCATGCCGGGCACGCTCTGCGACGCGTCGAGGGTGATTCCGAGTCGATCAGCAAGCCGCCGCGCGACCTCGACCGGCATCGAAACGAAGTTCGGCACGACGACCGGCTGCGGTCCCTGCGAGACAATCAACGTCACGCGGCTGCCTTCGAAAACCTTGGCGCTCGCTTTGGGGCTCTGATCGATGACGTTGTCCGCGACCGTGTTGTCGTATCGTCGCGTGAGCGTCACGGCGAAGCCTTCTTGTTGCAGCGTCCGTTGGGCGTCGTTCACGTTGTAGCCGCGCACGTCCACGAGCCCGATGAGCGGCTTGCCGTTGCTGATGAAAAGCTCGACGACCTGATTGCGCTCCACTCGAGTTCCGGCGGGAGGCGTTTGGCGAATGACGTGATCCGGGGGAACCGTTTCGCTCGCGGTCTTCGTAAAACGGGTGCGCAAGCCCGCGTTCACGACAGCTTCTTGGGCTTGCGCTTGCGTCATGCCGGTATAGTCGCCGACGGCGACGCCGCCGCCCAACGTCGTGAAGGATCGCCCGAACACCAGGTAGCCGAGCGCGGTCGCGGCGAGCAACGCCGCAATCAGACCGATGACCGCCCATCCCGAACTGCGCCGCGGGCCTTCCTCCTCAAGGCGGTACGGCCGGTCCGGCATCGGCGACCGTCGCGGCGGCAGCGTGCGTGAGGAGCGTCCCTGCGCAAACGAGATTGCCTGCGTGGGCGCATCGTCGGCGATGCGATAGCCGGCAATCGCTGGGCGTTCTCGTGCTTCGCGCAGGGCGGTCGCCAAGTCGCTCGCGGACGCAAACCGATGCTCCGGCTTCTTCTGTAACAGGCGGTTCACGATCGATGCCAGCGCCGGGCTCACGCCGGTGGTCTTGGTGTCGATCGTCGGCACCGGATCGCCGATGTGCTTCAACGCGACGGTGACGGGCGACTCTCCGGTGTAAGGAAGCTTACCAGTCAGCATCTGATAGAGCACGACGCCCAGGCTATAAAGATCCGAAGTCTCGTGGATCTCGTGCTCCTGCGCCTGTTCCGGCGAAATGTAGTAAACGCTGCCCATGACCAAGCCCGGCTTGGTCAGTGCCATCGTTTGCTGCGAGACGGCGCGCGCAATGCCGAAATCGGAGAGCTTGACGACGTCGTCTTTGGTGACGAGTACGTTTGCGGGCTTGATATCGCGGTGCAGTAAGCCTTGCCGGTGAGCGTAGGCAAGGCCGCTCGCGATTTGCACCGCATAATCGATGGCGACCGGCTCCGGAAGGCGTCCGTCGGCCGCGATGATCTCAGCAAGCGACGGACCGTCCACGAGCTCCATGACGATGAAATACGTATCGCCTTCGTGCCCGACGTCGTACGTGTTGACGATATTGGGATGCGAGAGTTTTGCCGCCGACTCCGCCTCCTGATAGAACCGTCGCACGAACTCGGCGTCGGCGGCGTACTGTTCGCGCAAGACTTTGATTGCGACGCGACGTCGGAGCAAGATGTCGGTGCCGCAATAGACTGTTGCCATGCCGCCTTCGCCGAGCTTGCGGTCGAGACGGTACCGGTTATTGAAACCTCGTTCTTCGATCAAACCGGAACCTCAGACGTTCCCGCGTTCCAAAGCCGTACGGATGATCTCTCGCGCGATCGGTGCCGCATAGGTTGCGCCGTAGCCCACGTTCTCCACCACGATCGCCACGGCGACTCGCGGATGCTCCGCCGGCGCGAAGGCGACAAACCATGCGTGCGAGCGTCCCCGTGGGTTGGTCGCCGTACCGGTCTTTCCGGCAACTGTGACGTGCGCCAGCTGCGCCGGAGTGCCCGTACCGCGCTGCACGACGGCAACCATCATCTTCGATACCTTCGCGGCGGTATCCGGAGATACCGGGCTTGCGAGCGTGGCCGCCTCAGTTGAGGTCTGCACGACGCCGTTGCGGACGATCTGGCGCACGATATATGGGCGGGGCTCGCTGCCGTCGTTAGCAATCGTCGCGCCGATCAGGGCCATCTGCAGCGGCGTCATCAGCAGCGCGCCTTGTCCGAAGCCCATTTGGGCGAGTTCGCCGGGCACGATGCCGCCTTTGTCCGGCACGTGATCGCGCGCTGCCGGAAGTTGAAAGTCGAGCGAACCGCCGATGCCCCAACGGTCGAGGTATTCATAAAACGTGTCGACGCCCATTCTTAGCGCAATTTGCCCGAAGTCGACGTTGCTCGAAAGAGCAAAAGCCGTCGTGAGATCCCCGTATCCGGTCGCTTCGCTCTCGTTGTCGTGCAACGTGAAATCGCCGATTACCAGGTATCCCGGATCCTCGAAGTACGAATCCATCGTCACCGTATTACTGTCCAACGCCGCCGAAGCCGTAAACATCTTGAAGGTCGAGCCGGGCGGGTAAAGTCCGTCGAGGGCACGGTCCAGAAGCGGCGACGCCGGGTCGGAACTCAGCGCCGAAAAGGCCGCGTCGAAATCGTTAGGGTCGAAGCTCGGCACGCTGGCAAGTGCGAGCACCGCTCCCGTTCGCGGATCGAGCGCGATGCCGGCCGCTCGCGGATAGTGCGAGAGCAACTCGAAAAGCCTCGACTGAATACCGGGCACGATGGTCGTGATGACGTCAGCACCTTGCTCGGCGACCGGATTCCCGCGCAGCGTCTCGGCGAGCGCGACGAGCTGGGCTACCGGGTCGCCGCTGTAGTCCGGCGACGTCAGGGCAGCGTCGAAACTGCCTTCGATACCGGACGTGCCGTAGCGAACCGAGGCGTAGCCGACGGGATGCGCGAGCGCAGGTCCAAATGGATAGACGCGACGGCCGTTGACCGTCTGCGCGAGCACGGTTCCGTCACTTGCCAGAATGCGCCCGCGGCCGGCATCGAGGAGCGCGTGGCGAGGATTGGTCGGGCGAGCTGCGATCCGGGGAGCCGCTACGATCTGGACGTACGTCTGCCGTAGCACCAATACAACGAAAAGCAGCACGAAGAAGGTCGAGAGATCGCGTATGGCGCGGTTCGTCACTCGTGACTCGTGACCGTCTACTTCTCGCGCAGCACCGCGATGCCGCTTTGCGTCCTCACTGCCATATGCGGATACGCCGAATCGCTCTGAAGCAGCGCATTGACTATTTTATCGATCGGCATTTCGGGCAGCTCCTGAAGCGTAAGCAAGATCTCGACGTTGCGCTCCCTCAAGAGGTCGGCCGCGACGTACGCACAGCTTGGAAGCGTTTCGAAGTGCCGCGCTTCATAGGGCCCCTCACGCCAAGGTCCGCGTTTGCCGAAGACCTGCGCGTGGTAGTCCCAAGCGCAAAGCTGCTTTTCTTTCCAGAGGAAGTCGTCGCGCACGCACAGGCGGCGGCACGCCGCGCACGCAACGAGCGCGGCCGCCGGCTGCGCCAGCCCCTCGGCAATCTCGTCGGGAAGATCGTCGACGTTGATCACGCTGTCGTCGTCGAGTTTTTCAGGAAAAGGTGACTCCCAATCGATCCGGATGAGCAGCTCCAAGTCGCGGACCGACGCCACGAAGGCGCGCTCGTCGTCGGGCGGAAACGTCCGGTCGATCCAGTCCAGAAGCCCGGCACGCGCGATGCCGACACCTTGGCGCTGCGTGCCGAGCGCTATGCCCGTCGGCGTCCACGCGAGCGGAACGAGTTGCGCGGTAATCGGATCGTTCCTCAAGCTATTGATGACGGCGAGGGTGCTGGCGTTTGCGCCGATGACGAAGACGCGCGGTACTCCTGCAGGCTGCGCGGCGGGCCGGCTTTGCATGTGAGCGCCTCCGCCAGCGCCCGTGCCGTATCGAGACTCGTCAAGCACGCCACGCTCGCTTCGACCGCGGCACGGCGAATCTTGTAGTCGTCGGAGATTTCACGGGGGCCTTTTGCGTCGTTGATCACCAGGTCGACGGCACGGGAGGCGATCAAGTCGAGCACGTGCGGCGAACCGTCGGCGATCTTATTGATCGCCTCCGTCGCAATCCCGGCCGCCTCCAGCATCGCGCGAGTTCCCGGCGTCGCGACGAGCCGGTGGCCGAGTCGCGCATAGGCTTGGAGCACAGGAATCGATTCGTCCTTTTCTTCGTCCGAGATCGATACCAAGATTCGGCCTCCGCCTCGCGGCAAGCGGACACCGGCGGCAAGAAACCCCTTGAGCAAAGCGCCGCCGAACGACCAATCGATGCCGAGAACCTCACCGGTTGATTTCATTTCGGGTCCCAACATCGTCTCGACGCCGCGCATCTTCGAGAACGAAAAAACCGGCACTTTGACGACCACATATGAGACGTGCGGATGCATTCCCGTGCCGTACTCCATGTCGCGCAGCCGTTCGCCGAGCGCAATCCGCGTCGCAGCCGCGACGAGATTGATGCCGGTCGCCTTCTGAATGATCGGCACGGTCCGGCTCGCGCGCGGATTCGCCTCGATGATGTACAGCGTGCCGTCGTGCACTACGAACTGAATGTTAATGAGGCCGCGAATGCCGAGCTCCCTCGCTATCGCCAGCATGACGTCGGCAATGCGCCGCTCCATGGCGGCATCGATGGATTGCACCGGATACACACTGATGGAATCGCCGGAATGAATGCCTGCCCGCTCGACGTGCTCGAAGATGCCGGGAATTAGAATCTCCTCGCCATCGAAAATCGCGTCGACCTCAAGCTCCAGGCCGCGCAAATACTTGTCGACCAATAGCGGCGCTTCCGGAAGAATCGGAGGAGCCGACTCGGCGTAGGCTGCCAACTGAGCCTCATTGTGCACGATCTCCATCGCGCGTCCGCCCAAGACGAACGACGGGCGCACCAACACCGGGAAGCCGAGCTCGCGCGCAATCGCACGCGCCTCGCGAAAGCTTCGCGCCGCACGCCCGCGGGGCCGCGCGACGCCGAGCCGCGCTAGTGCGGCGTCGAACTCCTCGCGATTCTCGGCCATGTCGAGCGAACGGCGATCGCTGCCGACGATCGGTACGCCCCGCCGGCTCAGCTCGGCCGCGAGATTGATCGCGGTCTGGCCGCCGAAGGCGAGCATCACGCCGCGCGCTTGCGTCGCTCGGCAGGTCGCCTCAACCTCGTCGGGGCCTGGCGGTTCGAAAACCAGGGCGTCGGAGATATCGAAGTCGGTCGAGACGGTCTCCGGATTGTTGTTGATGACGACCGGCGAGCGCCCGGCGTTCTTGAGCGCCCACGCCGCATGAACGCAGCTATAATCGAACTCGATTCCTTGTCCGATCCGAATTGGGCCGCTTCCTACGACCACCACCGCATCGCGCTGCATCGCTCGCATCTCGTCGCGCTCGCCCGGGGAGACGTAATAGTAAGGCGACTTCGCGGGAAACTCCGCGGCGGCGGTATCCACCATTCGAAACGCCGCTTGGGAGCCAACGCGCCCGTTTCGTGCTGCGATCTGCTTGTTAAGCGATGCCACGCTCCGCGTCGAATAGCCGGATTGCAGCGCCTCGGTCACGTCGCCATCCGACGGGTTACCGCGCAGACGTTCTTCGATTGCTACAAGCTGTGCGATCTCGTACAGCCAGAAGCGATCGATCGCCGATGCGGCGTGAACGCGCTCGATTGCGCCGGTTCGTTGGCCGTTCGTTGCGCGGCGCAGAAGCTCTGCGACGGCGAAGAGTCGTTCGTGCGTCGGCCGCGCGGTAATCGCCTCGAGCTCGGCATCGCTCCAATCGGTGAGCGCGCCGGTCAACGTCTCGCGATTGAGGTCGAGTCCGCGGACGGCTTTAAGCAGCGCCGCGCGGAACGTTCGACCGATTCCCATCGCTTCGCCCGTGGACTTCATCTGCGTTCCGATCGTGGTATCCGCAATCGGAAACTTGTCGAACGGCCATCGTGGGATCTTGACGACAACGTAGTCCAGCGTCGGCTCGTACGCCGCCTTCGTCACGCCGGTCACGGGGTTGGGAATTTGATCGAGCGTCTGGCCGAGCGCGATGCGCGTGGAGATCTTGGCGATCGGATAGCCGGTCGCTTTCGAGGCGAGCGCCGAGCTGCGCGAGACGCGCGGATTCACTTCGATGATCGCATACTCGCTTCGACTTGGGTGCAGCGCAAACTGGATGTTGCATCCGCCTTGCACGTCGAGCGCGCGAATCACGTTGATGCTCGCGCTGCGCAGCATTTGATATTCGAGGTCCGACAGCGTCTGCGACGGCGCGACGACGATCGAGTCGCCGGTATGCACGCCGACCGGATCGATGTTCTCCATGTTGCAAACGACGATGCAGTTGCCGGCGCAGTCGCGCAACACTTCGTACTCGATCTCTTTCCAGCCCAAAAGCGAGGTTTCTAAAAGAGCCTGATGGATCAGGCTCGCGTTCAGACCGGCGTCGAGCGTTTCGCGCAAGTGCGCCTCATCGTAGACCACGCCGCCGCCCGTGCCCGCGAGCGTATACGCCGGGCGCACCACGAGCGGATAGCCCGCGATTTTCGCAAACGCCAAGCCTTCATCGATCTGGGTGACGATCGCGCTCTCGGGAACGGGCTCGCCGATCTCCAGCATCTTCAGCTTGAAGCGCTCGCGATCTTCGGCAAGCCGAATCGTTTCAATCGGCGTGCCGAGCAACTCGACGCCGTACCGTCGCAGCACGCCCGCTTCTTCCAGCTCGACGGCGAGATTGAGCCCGGTTTGGCCGCCGAGCGTCGGGAGCAGCGCGTCGGGGCGCTCGCGCGCGAGGATCTCCTCGACGGCTCCGACGGTCAAAGGCTCGAGATAGACGGCGTCCGCGACTTCAGGGTCCGTCATGATGGTCGCGGGATTCGAGTTGACGAGAACGACCCGGTGGCCTTCTTCGCGCAGCGCGCGGCACGCTTGAACGCCTGCGTAATCAAACTCTGCGGCCTGACCGATCACGATCGGCCCCGACCCGATGACCATCACGCTGCGGCGCGGCACTAAAAGGCTGTGATTAAAGCAGCCGCGCTTGAGTCCCTGGGTCGATTGATTTTTCTGAGCCCGAACGTAGGCGCGTTCGAAGACGCCCGTCGCTCGCGTCCTGCTCGCTCCTGCTCGTCCATTTTCGTCTGTGTCACCCTGAGGAGCGCGCGTAGCGCGCGTCTCGAAGGGTTTGAAGCAGCCCTCCATGGCTGGCCCGAAAAAGTCAGAGCCTTCTCAGCAGCCCTACGTCGGGCTCCTTACCTCGGTCATCACGGATCTGCGCGCGGTTGCGTTTAAGGGGGTGAGATGAAGGTTGGTGTTTGCGTGCTGGCGGTGGCCGCGATGGCGACGGGGATCGTTAATCTTGCGTTTGGGGCGTTCGATCCCGCCGAGGAGCCGATTGCGGCGTGGGGAGACAATGTGCCTGCGCACGGAGCGTTTTCGGACGTCGTTGCCGTTTTGCTGATCGCCGGCGGCATGGCGATTGTGACGCGGCGCGCGGCTCGATTCGGTGCAATCGTGCTCGCGTTGTGTTATCTGCTTTTTGCGATCTTTGCTTTCCCGCGCCTTTTCACCGCGCCGCATTTTCTTGGATGGCAAGGCGCAATCGGCGCGGCGGTTGGAGTCGGGCAGAATCTCATCGTTGTCGCGGCTGCGGTACTCTTGTACATTTCGTTTTCCGCACGAAACGACACGCGACTTCAGTTCGTTGCGCAAGTTTCGCGCTGGGTTTTCGGCCTTTCAACGATTATCTTCGGACTCGGGCACTTCACCGGAATCGGTAGCGTCGCTGCGATGGTGCCGAAATGGATGCCGCTCGGAGGCGCTGTATGGGCGATGGTTACGGGTATCGGGTTTCTGTCGGCGGGCGTCGCGATACTCTGCGGAGTCCTCGACGTTCTTGCCGCGCGGCTTCTTGCATTGATGTTGCTGGTTTTCAGCGCATTGGCGTTAGCGCCGATCCTGCTAGCGTATCCTCACAATCATGCAGCATGGGGCGTTAACACCTACAATCTCGCCGCGATTGGAGCGACGTTGATCCTGGCCGAGTGGCTGGCGGGCCGCCGATCCGCTCGGGCTGCCGGTCAGTGATGCAAGAGGATCGTGAGGATCGTGGTTATCCAGGTGCCGACGACGATGCCGGTCAACCAGTTGAAGCGAACGTCAATGCCGTCCAACCGCCGTTCGATGCTGCCGAGCCGCTCGTTGACTTGATTGAAGGCCCCCTCCACGTGTGCGATTCGGGCTTCAAGCGGATGCGCGTGCATCGAACCTCCTTGGCTAAAACAATACCACGAGACTCATTCACGTCCCTGGATTGGTATAGCTATAGCGCGAGTTTAAATGCGATGCCCTCGTCGCGTTTACCGCCGTAGGTTGTTGTGCCATACAGCGCGTCTTCGCTATAGAGTAGCGGGCACGTCGGGCTATATCCGCCCAGTCCGCCCCGGAAAGCAACTTTTGTAAAGCCCGTGCCGTCAGGCGCCAGCGAAAAGATCATGCCGCACCCTAAATTGGTGGAATGGCACGTTGCGCCTCCGAGCGGGGCTGTACCCCACAACTTCCCTTGCCGGTAGATCACGGCGGCTGCGGGCTCGGCACCTTGCGGGAACTGAGACGAGCGCGCGAAGCTGTACAATACCCGCACGTGGCGAGACGAGATATCGAGGGCGTAGACGGTTCCTCCGTTCTGCATACCGCCGAAGTCCGTTGTACCGTAAAGCGTGCCGTTGATCGCTATCAGCCCGCCAAAGGGGTACGTGCCTCCTGCTTCATCCGCTGACAAGATCCGTTCTTTCCCATTCGTGACAGCAAAGACGATCCCGATGCTGTACTTACCGCCATACGGCGTTGTGCCGTACAGCGTCCCATTTTCATATAGCAAAGGGGCAGCAGGAGTGAGCCCATCTTCACCGTGACCGAAGTTGTGAATCACCCGTTCCGCGCCACTCGCTAAGTCTAAGCTGTAGATGGTCCCGCAGTGGCTATCGGGAGCGCTTCCGACACTATGGCAGTAGCTGCTAGAGTATTTGCCCCCTCCGACGGTCGTTCCGTAAAGAACGTCGTTTGCCTCGATGACACCTGCAAACGGATAAGCACCGTCTCCGGCGCCACCAAAATTATGAACTATCGAATAGTGCGGGATCGATCCCGACACGTTTATTTTGTAGATTACGCCCGCGTTATTAGTGCCGCCAGCGTAGGTCGTACCGTACAGCTCGCCCTTTTTGTCCATATAGAGCCTGCCGATTGGTGCGGCGCCCTCGGCTCCCTTAAAAACGTGCAGCCGGGTCTCTTTGTACCTCGAGCTCCCGGGAATGGGCGTTAGTTTGTAAACGACGCCGCACCCTGTGCCGTGTATCCACATGCACTTTTCGTCGCCGCCGGAGGGTGCTGTTCCAAAAAGCCCTGCTGCCGTTCCGATTAATCCGCCGTTTCCGCCGATGCCGCTGATGACGCCGTCTCTTCCGCCGTAGGAATACAACGGTGCGATACGATGTGTGTCCGGCACAGCACCAAACGGGCTCGACTGCGTGATCGCCGCGGGAGTCACGGCGACGCCCGTGTGACTGCACGAGAATGTGCTCAGTAAGCTCACGCAGGTAACTAAGCGGCTAGGTACTGTAATCTTTGACAACACTGCCGGGTGGCGCTCAAACGACCTCATCGAAGCCTCCATTGTTTGCAGCGGAAACACCCTAGCCGCGTACGTTCACGGGTGCACGCGGCCACCGGCATTATAGCAGCGAGGGTACTAGACGAGCAAGGCTTTCCGCAGGGCGCGCATCTCGCTCCAGTTCCGTCCTTCGTCTACGTGACGGGCCGCGTCGGCACCGAGAGCATCATCAAGAGGGTGCCTCAGATGCGCGTACCTCTGTTGTTCCGTGAAATCGCGCTGCATTTCAAGCTTGTCCAGAAGTCCATCGACGAAGCCGATCAGACGTGCCCTCCACCGGTGCCCTCTCAGGGCTGAAGCCGCGCAGTTTGCCAGCCGTTGCCGACACGCGTGTACTCGATACGCTCGTGCATGCGATTGGGCCGGCCTTGCCAGAACTCGATGCGCGAAGGCGTCAACAAATAGCCACCCCACGAGTGGGGGCGTGGAACATCTTCTCCTTCAAAGCGTGCATCGAAATGCGCAAAGCGATCTTCTAATACCGCGTACGATTCGAGCACGCGGCTCTGCTCGGATGCCCAAGCCGCAATGCGATGGCCGCGCGGGCGCTCGCTAAAGTACTCGTCGGATTCATTCTCGGGCAGCGGCACGACGTCGCCTTCGACGCGCACTTGCCGATGGAGCTGGGGCCAATACAGAACCGCCGCGGCCTGCGGGTTTTCCGCGAGTTCGCGGCCTTTGCGGCTCTCGTAAGAGGTGAAGAAACGCAGGCCGCGCACGTCGAGCCCGCGCAAGAGCACGATCCGCGCCGACGGACGTCCGTGTTCGTCGGCGGTGGCTAGGCACATCGCGATCGCTTCGACAGCTTCCGAGCCGCCCGCGTCGTCGATCCACTGCGCGAGGAGCGATATGGGATCGGTCACGGGTATCGGCCTAATCCGAAGCCCGTCAAGAATGCGAAGAGCATCCCCAAGGCTCCCGCCACGGCAAAGCCCAATGACGCGTCGACCGGCTTGCGTTGCAGCGATGTAACGCGTCCCAGACGCGCGAGCGCGTCCTGAAGCTGCGTCGCGTTTTCGGCGCGCGCGTACGCACCGCCGCTGGCGCCGGCGTAGCCGCGCAACGCATCTTCGTCGATCGTCGCCTCTTCGTTCGTGCCGGGAATGAGACCGCCATTCGGCGTTCCGATTCCGACGGTGTAGATGGGAATGTGGTGGGCGCCCAGCCACTGCGCCACCTCCGTCGGATCGCTGCCCGCGTTATTGACGCCGTCGGTGATGAGAATGACCACGCGGTGGCCGTTGGGCGGCAGCATCTGCGCCGCAAGCTTGAGCGCATCGCCGATCGCGGTTGCCCCATTCGGAAGGGGCACTTCATCGAGCGCCGCGATCACGGCTTGGTGATCGGCGCTCAACGGCTGCACGACGCCTGCGCCGCCGGCGAACGAGATGATGCCGATTCTCGTTCCGGGCGGACTGTCGCTGATGAAGGCTCGCGCAGCAGCTTTGGATGCCTGAGCGCGGGTTGGAAAGACGTCTGTCGAGGCCATCGATCCCGACGTATCGAGGCAAATGAAAACCGACCCGTCGCGAACCGCAACCGGGACCGTTAGATGCGGGCCCGATATTCCGAGCACGAGCGCCGCGAAGGCGACGATCCAGACGCCTTGCAGAACGCGCGGAATCCATCGGCGCGGTTTCACGGCTTCGGTAAAGAACGCGATGTTCGAATAGGCGAGCTGCGACGCCGTCATACGTCGCGACAGCGTTTCGTA
>JAFAHB010000033.1 GCA_019237435.1 Vulcanimicrobiota bacterium | reverse complement strand
CGCAGGTGTCGGGCTCGGCTTGGCAATCGTCGATCGGCTCGCGCAGCTGCTTGAACTGCCGATGGAGGCCCGGTCGCGCGAGGGAGGCGGCTCCGTCTTCGCAGTTGAGATACCATACGGCAGCGGTGCGGCGCTCCCGCAACCCGAGACCGCGGATGGAAGCCTCAAGGCGGCCAACAAGCCGTTCGTAGGGAGGCGCGCTATAATTTTGGGACCGGATTTGGAAGCGACCGATGCGATTTCACTGCTCTTTTCGAAGTGGGGCGGTGAGGCATTTACCGCTGCTTCGACCGGCGAAGCATTGGGGCTCATAGCCTCCGCATGCAGCGCACCCGATATTCTTCTGACAGATTACGGAGCCGAAGGACTCGATGTTATTGATATGCTGCGCACTCGTCTTGCGCGTGAGATCGCGGCGGTCGTGACGATGAGCGATGCATCCGAAGAACAGCGCCGTGCGGCGAAGAGCCGGAACGTCTTCGTGTTGACCAAACCGGTGCATGCCGCACGCCTGCGTTCCTTGCTACTCCATGCGCTGCAGTAAGGTTTACCTCGCGCCGCGATCGGTGACGAATTGGCGCCATGCCATGGCGGCCTGAAGGCGATTTCTAACCCCGAGCTTGCGGAATATCGCGGTGACGTGCGTCTTGACCGTGATCTCCTCGACGCAGAGAGCGTCGGCGATCTGCTTGTTGGATTTTCCAAGTGCGAGCTCGCCGAGCACCGAGAGCTGGCGCGTCGTTAACGACTCCATCCGTTCGTCTTCCGCGGGCCGATCGCCGATCGGCAAAAAGCTCGACTCACCGCCGAGAACTTGGCGCACGGCCTCTTCCATCGCCGTTTTCGACGCGGACTTGGGAATATAGCCGGCGGCGCCCGAATCAACGACCCTTCGTACGGTAGCCGGATCCTCGAGCGACGAAACCACCACCGTCGGCGTCGCCGGGGCTCGCCGGCGCAGCGCGAAGAGTTCCTCCGGCCAACGCCCCCCGGGCATCTGCAAGTCCAGCAGGATCAGATCGAAGCGATCGTCGCCCGGCGTAGCCGCGAGCAGCTCGTCAAACGTCGCGACTTCGGTGCACTCGGCGCCTTCGACGGCTGCATTCAACACGTGCTTCATCGCCTCGCGAAAGAGGGGATGGTCGTCGGCGATCAAGACTTTCATACCTTCGTATAGTTCTCAGTGCGCCCGCGGCGCGCTACCCTCTTTGGCAACGGGAGAACTATATCATGACGACTACCATCGAGCGCACCGAGCTCTACGACTTGAGCCGGCTCGGCGTCGAGAACCCCTTCAAGAAACGCTACGACAACTTCATCGGCGGGCGATTCACTTCACCGGCCGGCGGCAAGTATTTCGCGAATCTCAGTCCGATCGTCGGCCTGCCGTTCACCGAGGTCGCGCGATCGAATGCGGAAGACATCGAGCTCGCGCTCGACGCCGCTCACTCCGCGCGCGCGTCGTGGGGAGATACCTCTCCGACCCAGCGCGCGAACATTCTCAACCGCATCGCCGACCGCATGGAAGCCAAGGCCGAGCTGCTCGCGCTTGCCGAGACGGTTGATAACGGCAAGCCGATTCGCGAATCGACCGGCGTTGACGTGCCGCTCGCCATCGACCACTTCCGCTACTTTGCGGCGGCGATCCGCGCGCAGGAAGGCAGTATCGGCGAGCTCGACGGCGAGACGATCGCCTACCACTACCACGAGCCGTTGGGCGTCGTTGGCCAGATCATCCCGTGGAACTTCCCGCTGCTTATGGCATCCTGGAAGCTGGCGCCGGCGCTGGCCGCAGGGAACTGCGTCGTAATCAAGCCGGCCGAACAGACTCCGGCTTCGATCATGGTCTGGCTGGAGCTGATTGCCGACCTGCTGCCCCCGGGCGTGCTCAACGTCGTCAACGGATTCGGATTGGAGGCGGGCAAACCGCTCGCTTCGAGCACGCGAATCGCTAAGATCGCGTTCACCGGCGAAACGACGACAGGACGGCTTGTCATGCAATATGCGTCGCAGAACTTGATTCCGGTGACGCTCGAGCTGGGCGGCAAATCGCCGAACATTTTCTTCGAAGACGTAATGGCCAAAGACGACGCCTTCTTCGACAAGACGCTCGAAGGCTTCACCATGTTCGCCGTCAACCAGGGAGAGGTCTGCACGTGTCCGTCGCGCGCGCTCGTTCAGGAATCGATCTACGTGAAGTTCATGGAGCGGGCGCTGGCGCGCGTGAAGGCAATCAAACAAGGCAGCCCGCTCGATCCTGCGACGATGATCGGCGCTCAAGCCTCGAACGAACAGATGGAGAAGATTCTTTCCTATCTCGACGTCGGCCGGCAGGAAGGCGCTCAAGTCCTCATCGGCGGCGGTCGCGCCAAAATCAACGGCGAGCTCAAACACGGCTACTACATCGAGCCCACGGTTCTCAAAGGGCACAACAAAATGCGCGTGTTCCAGGAAGAGATCTTCGGTCCGGTGGTCGCGGTTACGACTTTCAAAGACGAAAGCGAGGCGCTCGCAATCGCCAACGACACGCTCTACGGCTTGGGAGCCGGTGTCTGGACGCGCGATCTCAACACCGCGTACCGGATGGGGCGCGGAATTGCAGCGGGACGCGTGTGGACGAACTGCTATCACGCCTACCCGGCGCACGCGGCCTTCGGCGGCTACAAACAATCGGGTTTCGGGCGCGAAACACACAAGATGATGCTCGACCACTATCAACAGACCAAGAACGTGCTGGTCAGCTACAGCCCGAAGAAGCTCGGACTCTTTTAACTGCGATGGATCGCGCAATGCGCGTGGAAGCGACGCCGGCGGCGCTCGGATTGATCGAGCGCCTGCGGGCTAAGTACGGCCCGGTAATGTTTCACCAGTCCGGCGGCTGCTGTGACGGCAGCAGCCCAATGTGCTACCAGCTCGGCGAGTTCTTTCTCGGCAGTGCCGACGTGAAGCTCGGAGAGATCGGGAATGCGCCATTTTACATCAGCGCTTCGCAGTTCGAATATTGGAAGCACACCAAGCTCGTGATTGACGTCGTGCCGGGTCGCGGCGGAATGTTCTCACTTGAAAACTCTGAGGAAGTCCGTTTCCTCACTAGATCTCGGCTCTATACGGACGATGAACTCGCTCATCTAGCGCCGGTCGAAAAAGTTGGAGGGATAAAACCATGGCAAAAACGATGAAAGCCGCCGTCGTTCGCGAGTTCGGACAGCCGCTTGTAATCGAAGAACTGCCCGTCCCCGTTCCTGGGCCGGGTGAACTGCTCGTTGAGGTGGTCGCCTGCGGCGTCTGCCACACCGACCTGCACGCCGCCGAGGGCGATTGGCCGGTGAAACCTGCTCCACCGTTCGTGCCGGGTCACGAGACCGCCGGGCGCGTCGCCGCGCTCGGCGGGGGAGTCACCAACTACAAGGTCGGCGATGCGGTCGGAATCGCTTGGCTGCACGACGCGTGCGGAATGTGCGAGTACTGCATCACAGGTTGGGAGACGCTCTGCGAAGAGCAGCGGAACAGCGGCTACAGCGTTGACGGTGGCTTCGCACAGTATGCAATAGCCTCGGCCGCTTATGCCGGGCGCCTTCCTGAAGATGTTGACTTCGCGCGGATCGCGCCGATCATCTGCGCCGGCGTAACGACCTACAAAGGCATCAAGGAGACCGAGACGCAGCCGGGCCACTGGATCGCGATTTCCGGCCTCGGCGGGCTCGGCCACATCGCGGTCCAGTATGCCAAGGCGATGGGCATGCGCGTCGTCGGTTTAGACGTCGCGAAAGAGAAGCTCGATCTGGCGCGCTCGCTCGGCGCCGATGCTGCGTTCGACGCGCGCTCGCCCGACGCGGTCGGGCAAGTCCTCGAGCTGACCAAAGGCGGCGCGCACGGCGTGCTCGTCACCGCGGTTTCGCCGCCGGCGTTTTCGCAGGCGCTGCAATACGTGCGCCGCGGCGGTACGGTTGCGCTCAACGGCCTGCCGCCGGGGGATTTCCCCGTGCCGATTTTCGACGTCGTGCTCAAACGGCTCACGATTCGGGGCTCGATCGTCGGGACGCGCTTCGATCTCGCACAGGCGATCGCACTGGCTGCCGAAGGCAAAATAAAGGCAAACGTCAACACCGCACCACTGGAGGAAATCAATCACGTCTTCTCCGAGCTCAAAGCTGGGCGCGTAGACGGTAGGATCGTCCTCGACCTCACCGCAGCGCGCAGCGAACGCGAGCTCGTGGGCAGCGCTGGCGCGGTTTCAGCCGGCTAGCCCGCTACGAAGCAGCCGGCGGCGACGCGGTCGGCTTCATCGGTTTTTCTCAAGCTCTGCCGACCAGCGTGCTAGCCTGACTCAAACGTGACGAAAGCGAAGAGTGCACGCCGCGGCGCCGCCGACATGACGCCAGTCGTCGATTTGCTACGCGAGCCTGGAACCGGGCCAATCCGGGAGCGCCGCCCCGTCTACATGGATTTTCTGCCTCCGTGCAACGAAGCGTGTCCCGCAGGCGAGAACGTTCAAGCTTGGCTGGCATATGCACAAGCGGGGCGGCACCGCGATGCCTGGCTGCAGCTGGTCGAAGACAACCCTTTTCCGGCCGTCTGCGGGCGGGTCTGCTTTCATCCGTGTGAATCGCACTGCAACCGTCGGGAACTCGACAGCGCCGTTGGAATTCACGCGATCGAGCGGTATCTCGGCGACTTGGCGGTGCGGGAAGGGTGGCGCGTTGCAACCGCGGCTTCCACCGGAAAACGCATTCTCGTCATCGGCAGCGGACCGTGCGGCCTTTCCGCAGCCTACCATCTCGCGCGGCGCGGCCATGCGGTGGAGATACGCGATGCGGGTCCGCTTCCCGGCGGCATGCTGCACTTCGGAATTCCCGCGTATCGGCTGCCGCGTGAAGACTTGATGCGCGAGATCGCGCGGATCGAGGCGATGGGCGTCAACATCGTGCAGGATCACGCTGTCACGGACGTCGTCGCCGAAAAGGAATCCGGCCGTTTCGACGCAGTGCTCATCGCGATCGGTGCGCAGCTCGACCACCGCATCGACATTCCGGCACGGGATGCCGGCCGCGTGCTTACGGCACTGAACGTTCTCCGCGGAATCGAAGCCGGCGAGCCGCCGCAGCTCGGACGCCGCGTGATCGTCTACGGCGGCGGCGATACCGCGATGGACGTCGCGCGTTCGGCGCGGCGTCTCGGTGCGGATGAGCCGCTCATCGTTTATCATCGCGATCGCCGGCACATGAAAGCGCACGATTTCGAGATCGAAGAGGCGCTGAGCGAAGGCGTCAAGATTCGCTGGCTGAGCAACATTAAGAGCGTCGGCGAAGGCGACGTGATCGTCGAAGAAGTCGAGTTGGACGAGAACGGCGTTCCGCAGCCGACCGGTAAGACCGAGCGGCTCACCGCCGACAGCGTGGTGCTCGCACTCGGCGAGCGCGCCGATACGAGCTTTCTACGATCGGTGCCCGATATTGCGATCGGCGACGACGACAGCATCGCGGTGGACGCAAATCTCATGACCGGCCGCGCCGGCTTTTTTGCCGGCGGCGATGCAACTCCGGGGGAGCGTTCGGTGACGATCGCGATCGGCCACGGCAAGCGCGCGGCCCGCGCGATCGATCGCTGGCTGCGCGGCGTACCGGCAGCGATTGAGCGACGCAATCCGCCGGTCGACTATGCCATGCTCCATCTGCCGATCTACAGCGACGTTGCGCCAAAACGCGAGCGCCTCGCCCCGATCGAGGAGCGTCTGACGAGCTTTTCCGAAACGGTCGCCGGTCTCAGTGAGGCGGAATCGCGCCATGAAGCGCGGCGCTGTCTTTCGTGCGGAAACTGCTTCGAGTGCGATCAATGCTACGCTGCCTGTCCCGAAGCGGCGATCGTGAAGCTCGGCCCAGGCAACCGCTACCGCGTCGAATACGATCGCTGCACCGGCTGCGCCGTCTGCTTCGCCGCCTGTCCGGTGCATGCAATCGAGATGATCCCCGAACCGGCGAGCGCAACCTGATGGCGTCCCCGGCATCTCCGCGCATCGTAGCGCTCGACGCGAATGAAGCGGTCGCCTACGTCGCCTATCGCACCAACGAAGTCTGCGCGATCTATCCGATCACGCCGGCTTCACCGATGGCCGAGCACGCCGACGCGTGGTCGGCGGCCGGAATCTCGAACCTTTGGGGCACCGTCCCCACCGTGGTCCAGATGCAGAGCGAGGGCGGCGCGGCAGGCGCGTTGCACGGCGCGCTGCAATCCGGCGCGCTCGCGACGACATTCACCGCCTCGCAAGGTCTGCTCTTGATGCTTCCCAACATGTTCAAGATCGCGGGCGAGCTGACGCCGGCGGTCTTTCACGTTGCCGCGCGCTCCGTCGCCACGCATGCGCTTTCGATCTTCGGCGACCACTCCGACGTGATGGCCGCGCGCGCGACCGGTTTCGCGATTCTCGGTTCCGCGTCGGTACAGGAGGCCCACGACTGCGCGCTCATCGCGCAGGCCGCGACGCTGCAAGGCCGCGTGCCATTCCTGCATTTTTTCGACGGCTTTCGCACGTCGCACGAAATCAATACGATCGCACTGCTCTCCGACGATCTGATTCGCGCCATGATCTCCGACGAATGGGTCTGGGCGCATCGCCGGCGCGCGCTCGATCCGGAGCATCCGTTCATCCGCGGAACGGCGCACAATCCCGACACGTTCTTCCAAGCCAGCGAGGCGGCGAATCCGTTTTACGAGCGCATCCCGAAAATCGTAGAAGCGACGATGGATCGCTTCGGCGCTCTGACCGGCCGCCGCTATTCGCTGGTCGAGTACGCGGGCGATCCGGACGCCGAGCGCGTCGTCGTGGTCATGGGTTCGGCCAGCGAGACGCTGCGCGAAACGGTTGCGTGTCTTCGCGCTCGCGGCGAGCGAGTCGGCGTCATTCAAGTGCGCCTCTACCGCCCGTTTCCCAAAGACGCGTTCTGCAAGGCGCTGCCGCAATCGTGCACGGCAACCGCGGTGCTCGACCGCACCAAAGAGCCGGGAGCGTGCGGCGAGCCGCTCTATCTCGACGTCGTTACGGCGCTGACCGAGGAATTGACGCACGGCGAGCGCAGCGCGTTACCGCGCCTCGTGGGCGGCCGCTACGGACTCTCGTCCAAAGAGTTCGATCCGGCGATGGCGTGCGCCGTCTTCAAGGAACTCGAGCGCGACCGGCCGCTGACCCACTTCACGATCGGCATCGAAGACGACGTCTCGCATACCAGCTTGGAGTACGATCGCTCCTTCGACTTGGAGTCCCGCGGCGTCATGCGCGCGATCTTCTACGGGCTCGGGAGCGACGGCACCGTCGGCGCCAACAAAGAGAGCGTGAAAATCATCGCCGAGGATGCCGGGCTCTTCGCCCAAGCCTACTTCGTTTACGACGCCCACAAGTCGGGAGCGCGCACGGTCTCCTATCTGCGCTTCGGCGAGGAGCCGGTCCGGGCGCCGTATCTCATCAAGTCGGCCAGCTTCATCGCTTGTCACAAGTTCGACTTTCTCGCGCGCCTTGACGTCCTCGAGGCGGCCGCGCCCAGCGCAACGTTGCTGCTCAACACTCCATACGCGCCGCACGACGTTTGGCGGCATCTACCGCAGAACGTTCAAGAGCAGATCATTGCGAAACGCCTGCGCGTCTACACGATCGATGCGTCGCGCGTTGCTCGCGACGCTGGTCTGGGCCAAAAAACGAACACGATTTTGCAAACGTGTTTCTTTGCGCTCTCCGGCGTGCTGCCGCGCGAGGCCGCGATCGCGCGCATCAAAGCGTCGATCGAGCGCAAGTATGCCAAGCGCGGCGAGGCGATTCTCGCGGCGAATCGCGAGGCCGTGGATCGCGCGCTGAGCGAGCTGCACGAGGTTGCAGTTTCCGCATCAACTACGAGCTTCATCGACCTCACCGAGCTCGTTCCGCGGACCGCGCCGCAATTCGTCCGGAGCGTGACGGCCAAGATGCTCGCCGCACGCGGCGACGATATTCCCGTGAGCGCGATGCCGGTAGACGGAACCTACCCCTCGGGGACCGCCGCCTATGAGAAGCGCAACATCTCCGACCTCGTCGCAGCTTGGGATCCCGAGATCTGCATCCAGTGCGGCCTCTGCAGCTTTGTTTGTCCGCACAGCGTGATTCGCGCGAAGTATTACGACAAGGATGCGATCGCCGGCGCGCCGGCGTCCTTTCAATCCGCGCCTGCGAACGTCCGGGGCTTCCCCGATGTCGCATTCTCGCTGGCTTTCTCGGTTGAAGATTGCACCGGTTGCGCTTGGTGCGTCGAGGTCTGTCCGGCGCACAGCCCAGTGGTGCACGCGAAAAAAGCGGTCAATTTGGTAGAGAAATCGCCGCTGCTCGAAGCGAGCCGCGAGCGCTTTGCCTTTTTCGATCGACTGCCCGTCAACGACCGCGCGATGGTCGATTTCGGCAACGTTCGCGGCGTTCAGTTTCTCGAGCCAACCTTTGAGTTCTCGGGTGCATGCGCCGGTTGCGGCGAGACTCCGTATCTGAAGGTGCTCTCGCAGCTGTTCGGCGATCGATTGCAAATCGCCAACGCAACCGGCTGTTCCTCGATTTACGGCGGCAATCTTCCCGTTACACCGTGGACGACGAATGCCGAAGGGCGCGGACCGGCCTGGTCCAACTCGCTCTTTGAAGACAACGCCGAGTTCGGCTTGGGGTTCCGGCTCGCTGCCGACGCCCATCGCGCACTCGCCGAGATGTTGCTCGGCGAGCTCGGACCCGCGATC
>JAFAHB010000319.1 GCA_019237435.1 Vulcanimicrobiota bacterium | reverse complement strand
TCAGCGGCTGGGTTCTTGGTGTCGCGACCGATCCGGACGGTGCGCCATGACGTGTTGGAATCGTCTGACCGGCTGGCTCGCGTTCGGGGCGTGCGCGCTGATCGCAAGCTGCGCATCACCCGCGCAATCTCCAACGATCCCGAGCGTGGCGCGCGGCGTGCGCGCGTCACAGCCGCGCAGCGCTGCAGCGGACCTGTATGTCATCACGTGGTGGCACCAACGCGTGCTTGGATATACGGATGCCGGTGGGACCGGCTGGAAGGAAGCGATCGAGTTGGAGGGGCTTGTCAGTCCGCGGGGATTGGCGCTCGATGCGTCGGGAAATGTCTACGTAACCGATTCATACATCGACGTCGTCGCGGTTTACGCTCCCGGCTCGGCGCATCCGTTTGCGACGATCCAGGCCCCGGCGGGAGAGCACCCTTATTACGTTGCCGTCACGGCCGCCGGCAACATCTGGACCGGTAACACTACGTCAAGCGGCGGAGGCGAACTGGCGGAGTTTTCCTCCAACGGGACCCTCATGCAAACGATTGCGTGCAGCGAGATAAAGGACTACAGCGGCGCGCTCGCCGCGGACGCGGCAGGGGATTTGTTCGTCCAATCCGGCTCGAGCCAACGCAAACGCGTGGTCGAAGAGCTGCCGGCCGGGCAAACGAGCTGCAAGAGTTTACCCCCGGCGTTCTCAGACCCGGGCGGCATCGCGGTCACCAACTCCGGCGATTTGGTGGTGGCTGATCGTCAGAACTACGACGCGTTTACGTATGCGGCGCCGGCGTTTGCGAAAATCGTCGCACGCACGAACTTCGGCGGCGGGAACCCGCATGGCGCGAGCTTCGCCGTTGACCTGTCCTTGACGAAGGCCAACGACCAGATCTGGACGGCCAACTATCCAGGCCCGCAGCACTACGGTATTACGCTTTACCGCTATCCACACGGGAGCAGCCGCCGCCTCGCGCACATTCGCACGGCGTACGGCGCGGCGATCGCCGTCGTGGCCGGATATTAAACAGGAGGAAGTGCTTTGAATTGGGCTCGATCCACCCTCGCTGCGCTCTCATCGTTGGCGGCGAGCGCGATTCTGGCGTCATGTTCGGCGGGTGGGCCGGCCTTCGTTGGGGTGATTCCATCGGGTCAAACCGAAGCTCGCATCTCACGCTCGTCCGGCACTTCAAGCGCAGCGGATGTTTTCGTGATCACTGCGGGGCGAGTTCGGGGATACGCACGCACCGGCGGCCGGCGGCTCATCGAGTTGACCGGTCTGATCGACCCGGGCGGCATCGCCTTCGATTTCAATCACCATCTGTACGTCTCCGACGAACAACAGACCGCTGTTTTCGTGTACAAGCCGGGTTCGGTGAGCCCGTTCAAAACGATTCACATGCCGGCATCATATACGCCGTTCAACGTCGCAGTTGATAGCGGCGGTCGGCTTTGGGTGGGGACGTATTACCGGTATGGGCCGGGGAACCTGACTGAGTTCGATGCCAACGGAAACGTGCTGCAAACGGTGCAGTGCCCGAGCATGACCGATTACACGCGCCCAATCGCGATCGATCGCAAGGGCGATGTCTTCATCGATTCGCCCATCGGCATCCACCAGTACATTCCGTACGTCAACGAGGTCCCCGCCGGACAGCACTCCTGCAAGAGGTTGCCCGTGAAGCTCTCGTCGTTCGGTGGCTTGGCCGTAACGGATGCGGGTGGTCTCGTTGTCGGTGACTATTACAACTTCGATGCGTTCACGTACGCGCCGCCAGGCTTTCGCAGAGTCGTTGCACGCACGAACTTGGGCGGCGGGAATCCGCACGGTGCGAGCTTCCCCGAGGCCATCGCTTTGACGCACGGTAACTCCGGCATCTGGGTTGCGACAGAATCCGGTAGCGGCGATTACGCCGCGGCCCTGTATCGCTATCCGCGCGGCAGTTCGAAGCGATTGGTGCACATCCGGCTCAGCAACGGCGCGTCGGCTGTTGCGGTGGATTATTGAGTTGGTTCCTTGAGCGCCTGGCCCGCGCACGCGAGGCTTCCGGGCGGCCGAACGCATTAAGCCGGAAATAAGGTTTGGGGCGGCGAACCGGCCGCCCAACACATGATTGTCAAACGCATTTCCTCCCCCGCCGACGTCAAGCGCCTCAGACGAGCCGAAATCGACACCCTAGCCTGCGAGATCCGTGAGATGCTGGTCGAGACGTGCGCCGTCAACGGCGGCCACCTCGCCCCGAACCTCGGCGTGGTCGAGCTAACGCTGGCGCTGCATCGCGTGCTCGACCTTCCTCACGACAAGCTCGTGTGGGACGTCAGCCATCAGACGTACGTGCATAAGATCTTGACCGGCCGGCGCGAACGCTTCGGCACGATCCGCAAGGGCAGTGGACTCTCCGGCTTCGCGATGCGCAGCGAGTCCGAGTACGACCCGTTCGGCGCGGGTCACGCCAG
>JAFAHB010000150.1 GCA_019237435.1 Vulcanimicrobiota bacterium | reverse complement strand
CTCCCCGTTTGCCCGACGGCGGCATCCATAAGAACATGTTGAACTCGCGGTTTCCCGCTTCCGTAAATGGGTGCGGCTTCGACGTGTCGATCGGCTGCCGTGCGAGCACGTGAATCGCATTCGGATCGTCGGTGGCCACGGCATAATGGGGCAAGTGCATGTGAAAGACGAACGTGCTCACGCCCTCGAGCCAGCCGCGACGGTCCAAATCGCCGGCGATTGAGAGCGGAACCGTTTTCGTCGTTCCGGGATGCGTTGCGGGCCGCAGCCCCCACTGGTTTACAACGGGGGTCCCAAGCCCTTTCATCAAAGACCGCGTGTACTTGGTGAATCGCTGTTGGCGCGGAACCAACGGATCGCCATGATGGTGATATTCCATGTTACGCACGTTTGGATCGTCGGACGCGCCGACGTCGTGATGCGGTCCGAGGATAAGGCAGGTTCCCTCGCGGGCCAAAAAGTTACGCAGCGCCTCGATCTCTTCGCGTGAGGCGTCCTGTTCCGTCACCAAATGATCGAGACCGAAGACCATCAGCGTATCGGTGTCCGCAAGAATCCGCTCGTCGATCGGCAATCTTTGCCCCGCCTGATCGACGCGCTGATAAACCGCCACGGGTTGGCCCGTTATTTCACCAACGGCGCGCTGAAAGTTCACCAACGAAAGGTGGAATAGCTCGAGCGTCCCTTCGATGCCCTGCAAGAACATTTTGTCCGAGTACGCCTCCGTTTCGTACGCGGGCCACGCCACGCGGCGCACTTCGGTCATCGTCGAAAAGCGATTGTCGAGCCCCCTTACGTCGCGATTCGATTCGAACGGATAGCTCCACGTCCAATAGACGCTGAAGCGGCGGTTGCCCTTCGAGTACTTTCGGGGAACATGCAGCTGATTGTAGGTTCGGCCGGTCGGAGTCACTGCATTTGGTCCAGCATCTCGCCAAAGGATTTCTTCAGCCGTAACGCCTTTTTGATCTCGTCGGCCGTCACCCACGGATATTCGCCGTACTCCATGAAGCTCGGATGGTGATGCTCGCGAACGAACTTGATGAAGGCCGCGGGGTTTGTCTGCCAGTCCTCCGGAAATCCCTCGAGGTTTTCGAACGCCGTGGAAACGCCGGCTTTAGTGAATAGAGCAACGGCGTCGTCCGTGTATTTATCGAAGTCGGTGTCAAAGATTCCCTGGTACATAAAATACGTCTCGCCGTTGATGGGGAACATCACCCACTTCAGATAGTGGAGCTTGAGCGGCGCGAGCAGGTCGGGAACAGTCGGCAGCGTCTTTTCGATCGTATCCGCGTAAGCGCGCATCGCCGCTTCCCGCCCCGGTTTGAGCTTCGCTATGATTGTGAAGCCGTAACATGCGGGTGTCCTGGGAAAGACCGGGCCGTAGATGCCCTGTTCGAGCTTGAAATATCCCCTTTCGGGGATCGCCATTGCCTGTGGTGTGCTCCAGTCGCCATCCTGAGTCGCCATTGCGTCCTCCTTGTGGTCGTGGGGCAGTGCGGCTTCGGTTTTAAGCCGCAAGGCCCCTCGCTTGGTATATAGTTAAACGATGGTGCCCGCACCAACACCAGCGCCGGTGGTCACCCATGCACCTGTGCGTTCCGACGCATGCGGCGGCTACCAGGAACTTCTTAAGAAGTATTTATCCGCCTCGCCGTGCGTTTTTGTCGCCGGTCAAGAGGCCGTCCAGATGACGTATTCCGGGACGAACGTTCCCGAGGTGCTTTCACACACCGCAGCCGGCAAGACGACGACGTTCGCGATCTCGAGTCATGCGTTCGGGTACCCGGGCGCGTTGCTCCACGTGGGCGTCTCGCCAACCTCACAGATCACAATAGTGCTGCCGTCGTTCTCGCAAATCAGCAGCACGCAAAACGGAACGGTCGCCGGCACGGACGATATGGAGTTCCGCTACAAACAGCTCGTCTATTCGAATCCGAAAGGCGGCATCTTGGGCGGTGTGCTCGCGACCTATCAAGCTCCAACGGGTTCACCGGCGCTCACCGCTCCGGGCCCGTCGTACGAGATCAATCCGCTGCTCAATATCGCCCTGAACCAGAAGCGGTCGATCGGCGAGAACCTCTCGTTCCCAGTCACAAACTCACCGTCAGCGCAGCCCGGCGGTGCGCGGATGTGGAGTTTCGCGCCGCAGGCTGTCACCTTTTGGCGCTCGCCGGGCGGGACGCTGCTCGCAGTCGTCGCGCAATACGGATTTTCGTCCAACACGCTGTATTTAACGCTGAATACCGCGCAGCTCATCTCGCGCAATTTTCAAATACAGGGAACCTACGGGGGGAACAATGCGCCGGTCGATTACGTGAACCCGGTGGAGGATATCCCGCACGCCGCAGGCACGGCGTACAGCCGATCGTTCACGATCGGTTTTAGTTACCTCATGGGTTACAGCGAGACGCTCGCGCGATGAGCGCGACGCGCGACGTCGACGTGGCCGTGATCGGCGCGGGACCGGCGGGCACGGCTGCCGCCATTCGAGCCGCCGAGCTCGGAGCCAAGACGGCGCTGGTTACCAGCGGCGCATTTGGCGGGATGGCTGCCAACGACGGTCCGATACCCGTGCGTACGCTTGCTCACGCGGCGAGACTGTTGCGCGAAGCGCGGCAGTTACCACGTTACGGTATCGCTACCGGCGGGGTCTCACTTGATTATCGGCAACTGCTCGCCCGCGCGCGCGAGGTCGTTGCAGAGGCGGCGTCTCGCTCTACGCTTCGCAAGCAGGTCGATGAAGCCGGCGTAGCGGTGTACGAACATGCCGGGACGGCTCACTTTGCGGACGCGCACACGATCGAGTCGCCGGGCGCGCCAAGGCTCCGTGCGCAAAAGGTGATCCTCTGCGCCGGCGGGGTTAGCCGGCGGCTGGCGATTGCTGGATTTGAGCTCACGGCTACTCCCGCCGATGCATTTAGCCTCACGTCGGTGCCGCGATCGCTACTCGTGATTGGAGCCGGAGCGACGGGCGTGCAAGTGGCTTCGATTTTCAACGCTCTAGGCGCAGATGTCGAGCTGTTTCAGGCCGGACCTCGCATCCTTCCCACCGAGGATGAAGACGTCTCGAGCGCGGTCGCCCAAGGATTTCGCGAAGACGGGATCACGGTGCGGGAGGACTTCGGGACTATCGAGCGCTTCGAGAAGTCGGCCGCCGGCATCAGCATGACGTTCGCGAAAAATGGCGTCGAACAGAGCGCGGAAGCCGCGCTCGCGGTTTGCGCGGTCGGGTGGGTTGCGGATGTCACGGGCCTCAATTTACCGGCAGCAGGCGTTGAAACCGACGAGCGCGGCTACATTCGCGTTGACGAGCACCTTCAAACCGCGGCGCCGCACGTTCTCGCCGCAGGCGACATTACCGGGCGTTTGATGCTGGTGCCCCAAGCGGTTCGGGATG
>JAFAHB010000019.1 GCA_019237435.1 Vulcanimicrobiota bacterium | reverse complement strand
TGGATAGCGAGACGCGCATCGCCTCAGCGCTTCAAAGAGAGGAGCAGACCTTCGATCGAACGTTGGAGCGTGGCATGGCGATGCTCGATCGGCTCATTGACGATGCAATCGAACGTCACGGGCGCGTGATTGGCGGCGGCGAGGCCTTTACGCTGCACGATACGTACGGCTTTCCCGTCGAGCTCACGCGCGAGGTCGCGGCCGAGCGCGGCTGCGTCGTCGATACCGTCGCATTCGACCGACTGATGGAAGAGCAACGCGAGCGCGCGCGTCGCGACGCGGCGGAGAAGCGCGAGGTCGTGGCGATAACCGATCTGCCGGCGATTCGCAGCGAGTTTACGGGCTACGATGAAGGGTTGCATACGGTGGCGCGCGTCGTCGCGATTCTCAAGGATGGCCGAACCGTTCCATCCCTGCGCACCGGTGAGGAAGGCGCGCTGATTTTGGATCGCACGTCGTTCTACGCCGAGCGCGGGGGACAGATCGGCGACCGCGGCACGATCGCTTCGACTGGTTCACTTCAGGCTCCGTCGACCGAACCGGCTCCGCCGGCGCGTTTCGACGTACGCGATGCGCAATACATGGGCGAAGCGGTGGCGCATCAAGGAATCGTGCTCGACGGCGAAATCGCGGCCGGTGACGAGGTTCGCGCCAGCGTTTCGGAGCGATGGCGGCGCGAGATTCGGCGCCACCACACGTCGGCGCACCTACTGCAGCGCGCGCTCAAGGACGTGCTCGGCGAAGAAGTTAATCAAGCCGGATCCTGGGTCGGCATCGATCGAATGCGCTTCGACTTCCGATGGCCGGGCGGTGCGTTAAGCGCCGAACAGAAACGCGCGGTCGCGCGGCGTGTCAACGAGATGATACGCGACGACTCCCACCTCGTCACGCGAATCTTGCCGCTCGAAGAAGCCAAGAAGACGGGCGCGATTTGGATGGCGGGAGAAAACTACGGCGAGGTTATTCGAGTCGTGCAGGCCGGCCCGTCGGTCGAGTTCTGCGGCGGTACCCATTCGCATTCAACCGGCGAGCTGGGATTTTTCGTCATCCTCTCCGAGTTCTCGATCGGCAGCGGCATTCGTCGCATCGAGTCATGCGTGTCGGAAGCGTCGGAAGCCTATGTAGGACGGCAGAACGAATTGATAGGCGCGCTCTCGTCGTCGCTGGCGGCGGCGCCCGACGAACTCAACGATCGCGTCGAACGGATGCAGCGCGACCTCAAAGATTTGCAGACGGCGCTGGGACAGTTACGTGCCCGGTTGGCCGCAGCCGATGCCCAGGCTTACGTCGAGAAGGCCGAGCGATCCGGCGATCGCGCGTTCGTCGGCGCAGTCGTGCACGAAGCCAACGCGGAGGCGTTGCGCCACCTCAGTAACGCCATTCGCAGCCGCCTGCGCAGCGGCGTCGTCGCGCTTGCCGGAATCGACAACGGAAGCGTTAGCTTGCTGGTGACTGCCAGCGACGACCTCGTTGCAGCGGGCGTGAATGCGGGTCGATTGATCAAGCTCGCGGCACCGCACGTGGGCGGAAAGGGTGGCGGTCAGCCTGGCCAAGCGCAGGGCGGCGGCAACGATGCTTCGGGCGCCGAAGCCGCCGTGCGCGCCGTTCGCAACGCCGTCTTGTCGTGAACGTGCGCGCCGCCGGTTGCGCGCTGGCCGGCTGCGCGCTCTTGGGCGCGGCGCTGCCGGCTGCCGATTCGCAATACGTGTTGCAGCGCTACGCCCGCGCGATCGCCGTCGCGGCCTCGCCAAAGGTGGTGATCTATTCGTACACCGTCTCGCAAGTCGGGCCGAGCAACGTCGAACAGCATCACCGGATTTACCGCAGCGGCCTCGACGTCCGCGACGAGACGCTCTCCGTCGACGGCATACCGCTCAACCGCAAGATCGTTCGGTTTTCTCGCCATCCCGAGCGCTACGGCGTCGAACGCTTCGCGCCGCGCACCGATGCGTATGAGCTCCTGTTTCTCGGAACGGCGAAGGATGCACATCACCTCGATTACGTCTACGAGGCGACGCCATTGAACCGTTCGGTGAATGTGTGGATCGATCGTGTCACCATCGACGGCATACGGTTTCTCCCGCGGGCAGTCCGTTTTCACACCAGCGGCGTGGACGCTGCGGGAAGCGGCGAGATCGAATTCGGATCGTTTGGAAAGTACTGGATGCCGATAACTGCCGACGCGCAAGCCCGCATCAAAGGCAAACCGGCTCGCGAGCGCATCGTTTGGAGCGATTATCGCTTTCCGGTGAGCCTGCCGCCGTCAACGTTCCAGGCGCCCGAGCCGCTTCCTCAGGCAACGCCGACGCCGTAAGAGTTGGTAGTGACGCAGCGCGAAAGGGGCGCTTATGCCGCGGCGCTCGTCGCATTCGCCGTCACGGTGCTGCTCTCGCATCTTCGTTCGACTCCGTACAACAACTTCGTGCTGCTCGCGCAGGCTTTCTTACACGGGCGAGCATGGATCGATTGGCCGGGCCCCTACATCGATGCGCTGCAGTACGGCGGACGCTACTACGTTATCGAGGGACCGCTTCCGGCCATCTTGCTGCTGCCGTTCGTCGCGGTATTTGGGGGACAAGCGAACCAAACGCTGCTCGCTGCCGCGCTTTGCGCAATCGCAATCGGGGCGGCGTGGGGGCTTGGCGAGCGCTTTGGATTGCGGCCCACGGCAAACGCCTGGATTTGCGCGTTTCTCCTGGCGGGAACGGATCTCGCGTGGTGTTCGATGCTGGGCGACGTATGGTTCGTGGCGCACGTTTCCGCCGTTTGCTTTACATTGCTCGCTCTCGTCGAGCTAGCCGGCAAGGGACGCGGTTGGCTCGTCGCGCTCTTTGCGGCCTGTGCGTTTGAATCTCGCTTTTCGATGGTCTTGGCACTTCCGGTCTATGCATATTTGCTTGTTGCGCGCGGCACGCCATCGCTTGAAGAACGGCGAACGGCGACCCACCGTCTGGCATCGTTTGCCGGCGCGCTCGCTGCCGTTGCGGTTCTTTGGGTCTGGTACAACCGCGCGCGCTGGGGAACTTGGAGCGACATCGGCTATGCGACGTGGTACCATCAGGATCAAGTCGGCATGCCGACGGGCTCCCCGTTTCGTTTGAGCTATCTGCCGTACCAGCTGTGGTCGTTTTTCGTGCAGATGCCCACGACGCTCGCCGGGTTTCCATGGCTGCGCCCGGAGTATTCGGGGGTAGCACTGACCTGGACGTCACCGGCGCTCGTTCTTTCATTTCTCGCTCGCACTCCGGGGCGCTGGGTCGTTGCGCTGTGGATCGGGACGGCGCTCACCGCCGCACCGAACTTTCTTTACTACGTCAACGGGTTCGCGCAGTTCGGAATGCGCCACGCGCTCGACTTCGAACCCTTCCTCGTCGCGCTGATGATGCTTGCAGTGCGCGAGCGTTTTCCGCGTTGGGGCTACGCGCTCGTCGCATATTCCGTCGCCGTCGGATTGTGGGGCTGTTGGTACTGGCTCGGCTTCGTACGAACCTAATGGGCCTGAAACAATCCCGCCACCCGCCTGGTAAAGCTGGCATGCAGTCGCCGAAGGTTGCCGCGCGAGTCGCCGGCGTCGCCTATTTGGTTTGCGTCGTTACCGGCCTTTTCGCCGAAGTTGCCGTGCGTGGGAGCGTGATCGTCTCCGGAGATGCGGCGGCGACGGCGCGCAACATCCTCGCTTCCGAAGGTCTGTATCGTTTGGGATTCGCCGCGGACCTCGTGGGCAGTGTCGCCTATCTCGTCGTGACGCTGCTGCTCTATCAGCTGTTGAAGCCGGTGAGCGCGGGGCTTTCCTTACTCGCAGCGTTCTTTAGCATCGTCGGAATCGCGATCGGCGGGGCGGCGTCGCTCGGACATCTCGCGCCGCTCCTGATTCTGAAACCGCTCCCGTACCTAAGCGTCTTCGATCCTGCGCAATTGCAGAGTTTGGCATATCTTGCGCTGAAGCTCCACGCACAAGGCTATTTGGTAGCCTTGGTTTTCTTCGGCTGTTATGAAGTGGTGCTCGGTTACCTCATATTCAAATCCACGTTCTTTCCACGAACGCTCGGCGTCCTGGTTTGCATTGCGGGAGTCGCGTTCCTTACCAACAGTTTCGCCATCTTCGTCGCACCGCAAATCGGCGACGCATTGAATAATCTCATGCTCGCTCTCGATGGCGTTGGCGAAATTTCGCTGACGCTCTGGCTGCTCGTTATCGGCCTCGACGCGGAACGATGGCTGGCGAAAGCTTATCCGGCTAAAGCGTCGTAAGCATCACGTAGTGCACCTGGCTCACGGACCGGCGCTCCGCACGTCCCGGTGACGCACACGTACGCAGCGGCTTCCGGCGGCAACGCGAGCTGCACGGCGTCGCGCGGCGCGAGCGTGCGGATCGTCACGACCGGCGACGGAAGACGCAGCGCCGCTTCCCGAAACGCGTCGGTCGAGCTCGGCTCGCCGACGATACGAACGGTTAGCTCCGGCAAGAGATACCGGCGCAACGCGCGGCAATAGGTCGCCGCAAATGGCCCCGAGGCGCGCGCCTTGGGAGCGAAGCGCTGCAAGAGCGGCACCGCATGCTCGCGGTAACGCGTTTCGCCGGTCAGCGCCGAAAGGCGCAAGAACGACTCGGCCAAGATTCCGTTCTCGACGATAGGCCGATCCGGCAACGAGAGCCGCCCCAACGCCTCGTTGCCGGGAATGCGGTCGTAGAATCCGCCGTCGGATGCTTCGAACTTTTCGATGACCCGCTCGCAAAGCGTGCGTGCGCGATCGAGGAGCGGTGCTTTGCCGGAGATTTCGTGAGCGTCGAGCAGCGCGCGAAAGTACGCAACGTGATCGGTCAGAAGACCGCGTACCTCTGGTATTTCTCCGGGCGCGAGCACGTGATAGAGCACGCCATCCTCGCCGATCAGCCGGTGGCCGACGTTATCGAGCGTCGTTAGCGCCTCGCGCAGCATAGCGTCGTCATCGAGCGCGCGCGCGGCAAGGCACTGAGCGCCCGCAAGCGCGCAAGTCCAGTTCGTGTAGGACGTGCGGTCGACGTAGGGCGACGGCCGACGGCGGCGCTCTTGCAGCGGAAGCTCGTAATACGCTTCGTCGGCGTCCTGGCTACCGCCGTAGAAACCCGTTTGGGGATCGCGCAGGACGTGGCGAACGTAACTCGCCGCGGACGTCAGCGTTTCATGAAACTCTCGAGTCGGCGCGAAAATGACGAGGGTTGCGAGGACGCGTAACAAACCCGCGTGATCTTCGGCCATCTTCTCGAAGTGCGGGACGCTCCAATCGCGAGTCGTAGAGTAACGGAAGAAGCCGCCTTCGACGTGGTCGTACATCCCGCCGCGCGCCATGGCTAGCATCGTTTTCGCCACCATGTCGTACAGGCGTTGATTGCTTGCGAGCCGCCATTCCGAGAGAAGAAGCTCGAGGGCTTCCGGTTGCGGAAACTTGGGAGCATCGCCGAATCCGCCGTATTCCTCGTCGTAGGCACGTTCGAGCTGGTCGACGAACTCGGCGATCGGGGCGTCGCTGAGCTCGGCGACGCCGGGTAACGCCGCTTCTGCCGCGCGAGCTCGCAGTTCCCCGCTGCGTTGCGCGATCTCGTCCTTGCGCTCCGCGTAAAATTGCGCGATCTCGTCGAGAGCGCGACGCATTTGCTGCGGGGGTAAGTAGGTTGCGCCGGTCAACGTCGTGCCGTCGGGGGCCAGAAATGCCGTGGTCGGCCAACCGCCCATGTTGTAGCGCGCGTTGACGTCGGGGCGGCGGTCGTTGTCGACGCGAACCGGAACGAACTGCCGGTTGATCGCGTCGATGACGCCGCTGTCGGAGTACGACGTCTCGTCCATCACGTGACACCAGTGGCACCAAACCGCCGAGATCGAAAGGAGAATTGGTTTACCCTCGGCTCGCGCGCGATCGAAGGCTTCGGTGCCCCACGGCATCCAGCCGATGTCGGCAGCTCGATTCGGCCGCGGCGAGAAGCGAAAATCATTCATCGGAAGCTCCGCGCAAGAACGACGTTGCATAGAAGACGGCGATCAACGCATACAGCGCGAGGCCGGCGATGCCTGCCGTTTGAAGCGCAAGCGCGTACGCGGCCGCAAAGTACGCGGCCGCCACGAGGCTTACGACCGCGTATCCGCGATGAGCCGCCGGCGTCATCCCGTACACTTGCGCGTCATAAAATCCGCCCGCGCGCCTGCTTCGTCGCCACGCCGCGGCGGCAACCAATAACGCGACGGCCAAACCAATCAAACTCCAAATCATGCGCTCTAAGAGTAGTGCCGCGTCGCGTCGAACGGCGGCGATAATGGCTTCTCGCACGGGATCGGCGCGACCCGGCTCGCTCGCAACGTACCGCAAGAAACGGCGTTTCGACGAAACGCCGGAGCCGAGCGGTCGCAAGGAAAAGAAGCGGCGTGCCCGCTTGCGCTTTGTCGTGCAAAAGCACCGCGCGACGCGGCTGCACTACGATTTTCGGTTGGAGGCCGACGGCGTACTGGCCTCATGGGCCGTTCCCAAAGGGCCGACGCTCGTGCCCGGCGATCGGCGGTTGGCGATGCACGTCGAGGACCATCCCTTAGATTACCGCGATTTCGAGGGGAACATTCCGGCCGGCCAATACGGTGCCGGTAACGTCATCGTGTGGGACAATGGGACCTACTCGCTAGCCGAAGGGGACGATCCCGCCGACGAGATCGCGCGCGGAAAGATCAAGTTCGTCCTGCGCGGCAAGAAACTGCGCGGCGAGTTTACTCTGGTCAAGATCAAAGCGCGCGAAGGCGAGCACGGCGAACCGTGGCTGCTCATCAAGGATCGCGACGAATACGCCGACCCAAAGTACGATCCCGGCGACCATCCGAAATCGGTGAAAAGCGGCAAGACGCTCGACGACGTCGCGCGCGATCCACGCGCCCGAACGTGGCAATCGAAACCGAGCGCTCGTCACACCGCCGCCCCGCGGCGCAAGCCAAGCATAAAGCGCGATCCGGTTCCGCACCCAAAGTCGTTGATGCTGGCAACGCTCGTCGCCGCGCCGTTCGACGATCCGGACTGGCTCTTTGAAATCAAGTGGGACGGTTATCGTGCACTCTGCACCGTCGAGCGTGAGAACTTCACGCTGGTTTCACGCAACGGCCTCGACATGCTGCGGCGTTTTCCGGATCTCAAAGCGCTGGCCGGAGCATTCGCGACCCTTCCGGTCGTCGTGGACGGCGAGATCGTCAGTCTCGATTCCAAAGGCCGATCGGAGTTCCAGCGTCTGCAAGAATCGCAGAAGAAGCCTGCCGGACTAACGTACGCAGCCTTCGATCTGCTCTATGCCGACGGTAAGGACTTACGTTCGACGCCTCTCGAAGAGCGCAAGGCGCTGCTCGAGCGACTCATCGTTGACGATTCGATCGTCCTCTATTCGAAACACGTCGTCGGGAAGGGCAAAGCGCTTTTCGAGAGTGCGCGCAAGCAGAACCTCGAGGGAATCATCGGCAAGAAGCGCGACTCGACGTATCAAGAGCGACGCAGCCGGGATTGGGTGAAGATCAAGACCGGCTACGAGCAAGAGTTCGTCGTCGGCGGATGGACCGAGCCGAAGGGCAGCCGAAAAGGCTTCGGCGCGCTGCTGCTGGGCGTTTACCAGAGCGGCTCGCTGCGATATGTCGGCTCGGTTGGAACCGGTTTCAGCGCGAAGTTGCTAAAAGAACTCTACGCGCGGCTGCGCGCGCTCGAACGCAAGACTTCGCCGTTCGTCAACCGGGTCGACGCCAACTCGCCGGCCCACTGGACGTCTCCGGAGATGGTGGTCGAGGTGCGCTTTTCAGAGTGGACGCGAGACCTTTATCTGCGGCAGCCGGCGTATTTGGGATTGCGTTCGGATAAGAAAGCGAACGAGGTCGTCGCCGAATGCCCGGAGAGCAACTGATGGCGAGCGCGCGCGTCGAGCGGCGCGTTGAGGGACGAACTCTCTCGCTTTCGAATCTCGATAAGACGCTTTGGCCGCGGGACGGTTACACCAAGGGCGATTTGATCGACTATTACGAGCGCGTCGCGGAGTACGCGGTTCCGTACCTCAAGCAGCGACCGCTCACGCTCCAGCGCTATCCCGACGGCATCGACAATCAGACGTTCTTCGAAAAGCAGCTGCCTCGCGGCACTCCCGATTGGGTGGATCGGGTGACGGTTGCTACGCCGGGCGGACGTCGCAGCCAAACGACGTTCATCGTTTGTAACGGCGCTCCGACGCTGGTTTGGCTTGCCAATATGGCGACGGTCGTGCTGCACATCTGGACGTCACGCATGCCGGCGCTTGAAGAGCCCGATTTCGTCATTTTCGACCTCGATCCGGGCGAGAAGTGCACGCTCAAAACGCTTGCGACGGTAGCGCTGCGATTCCGCGATTTGTTGGAGTCGATCGGCTTGGTGCCGCTCGTCAAGACGACGGGCGGATTCGGTGTTCACGTGATCGTGCCGCTCGCGTCGGGCTACTCGTACGATACGGCAAAGGTTTTTGCCGAAATCGTTGCTCGCCACGCAGCCGAAGAGCTCGGAGAGCTAACCACGCTGCAGCGCGCGATCGCAAAGCGGCCGCAAGCGGCGGTCTATCTCGATTGGGTCCAAGTTGGGCAAGGCAAGACGATCGTTGCTCCTTACTCGGTACGTGCGCGCGACGGCGCGCCGGTTTCGACGCCGCTGCATTGGAGCGAAGTCGAGGGGTTCGCGCGGCGCCGGGGCGCGATCGTGCCTGCCGACGAATTTGCAAAGTTCACGCTGGCGACGACGCCGCGCCGGCTTGGGCGCGAAGGAGACCTCTGGGGACCAAAATACTGGAAAAAACAGCGTTTGGAGCCGGCGATCGGCAAGGCAAAGCGCTTGTGGTAACGGTGCGCCTTGGGTAGAATAAGCGGGCTATGGCGCATGCAATCTGGTCGGGGTCCATCAACTTTGGGCTCGTAACCATCCCCGTCAAGCTCTTTACGGCGGTCAAGGCGGACGAGCTTTCCTTCAATCTGCTCCACGCCAAGGACGAGGG